>JANYDR010000688.1 GCA_025363495.1 Cyclobacteriaceae bacterium
AAGCTATTAGTGTAAACATCATCTCCTGCCGTTGGAGTGGCCGCAGACCCAGCACCTGGAAGACCACTCGGCACACTTGACCAAATCGCCCCTGTCCAAGACCCATTGGCCCTCGCATATACTTGTCCAAATCCAGAGAACGAAATGCTTGAAAGGGCAACTACCAGAATTCCGACATCCCTTAAAAGCTTCATAGAAGGTAAATATTATTCTTAATTTATCACAAATGTAGGCAAAAAGTAACCAGGTTTTGCTAGTCTCAAAAAACGCTAACAAGACCTTTTTTACTGTGCAAATCGAATGCAACTGCAAATTTGCGGCCAGTCGCTAACCCATGTCCGGATTCATTGATATCTGATAAACTCATTAAAATAAAGTTGACTCAAGTCTTTATAACTAATTGAAAATCAAATTTATAATAATTAACCGATGTATATTATTCAAACCACCTAATTTAAGAATCTCGTTTTCGTCCGTGAGGCGCCTGAAATATATGGCCATTATATTCCCCGCTTAAGCTCATTGTGAAACATGTAGGGATCACGTATATTTGTAAAAATAGCACGTATCATGACTAAACTGACGCTATCCGTGGATCGGAGTACAATTGAAAAAGCGAAAACGTACGCAAAAAAAACGGGGAGAAGTCTTTCTGAATTAATTCAACGCCACCTTGAAACTCTTATTCGGGAAAATGGCGATCACGAGAAAATTTCGCCTCGCCTGAAAAGTATAGTGGGTTCAGTAAAGCTTCCGGAAGATTTTAATGAGGAAAAGGAATTAAGAACCTATTTTGAACAGAAACATATGTGAAAAAGGTATTTGTAGATACTAATATTCTAATCGATTTACTGGCCGACCGAAAGCCCTTTAGCAAGTATGCCATCGAGATTTTTGATAAAGTAGAGCACGGTAAAGTCGAATTATTTACTTCCACGCATTCAATTGCGACAACTCATTATCTGCTTAAAAAGTACAAGGGGGAAAACGAGCTAAGAGAGGTGCTCTATTCGCTATTAGACTATTTGAACTTAGTCGCGATTGATTCCGACATTATAAGGAAAGGTCTAAAATCAAAACACAAGGATTTTGAAGAGGCTCTCCAAATTATTGCCGCCTATTCTGTTAAAGGGATTGACTATGTGGTCACCCGTAACCTAAAAGATTTTAAAGACTCAGGAATGAGTGTGCTGTCACCGGATGAACTGGTGAAATTTATTTGAATACTTTGCCACAGATGACACCGATTTTCATTTGCCTTTGGTCGGTCTTTCCAACCTGCCTAGGACCCGTAATGATGATCACCTTACCGGAAAAGAGGTCACTTACGATTTGATGTTTTATAATTCGCTGGATCATAATCTATAAATTTATATAAAATACGAGATTATAATACCCATTATTAATATAAATTAAGCGATTAGGGACTCAGAATTCCTACAATCCTCTCAAGCTGACTAACCGTCAACCCTGATCCAGAAGGAAGGCAAAGCCCTTTTTCAAAGAGTCTTTCACTCACCTTGTCTCCATAAAATGGAGCATTCTTAAACACCGGCTGAAGATGCATAGGCTTCCATAACGGGCGGCTTTCAATATTCTCTTTATCCAAAGCTTGACGGATATCTTCCCTTGTAATTCCGTGATTTTTAGCCGGATCGATTAGGATGGTTGTTAACCATCGGTTGGAAAAAAAGCCTTCAGGTTCGGGTTGAAATGAAACAGATGGCTCTGTTGCCAGGTGCTCACGATAATATTGAAAGTTCGCCCTTCTTTGCTTTACCCGTTTGTCTATTACCATTAACTGCCCTCTGCCAATGGCCGCACAAACATTGCTTAGCCGATAATTATACCCAATCTCAGAATGCTGATAGTGAGGAGCATTGTCTCTGGCTTGGGTAGATAGAAATCGGGCCTTTTCAATCCATTTTTCATTCCGGCTTACGAGCGCTCCACCGCCAGATGTAGTAATTATTTTATTGCCATTAAATGAAAAAACAGCCAAATCACCCAGTGTTCCAGTTTTTCTACCCTTATAAGACGAGCCTAACGCTTCGGCAGCATCTTCAATGACAGGAATTCCATATCTGGTACAGATCGTATTAATCTCATCCATTTTAGCCGGCATACCATAAAGATGAACTACAATGACTGCCTTGGGAGCTTTACCCCGCTTCTTAATGCGATCTAAGATTGCTTCCTCCAGCAGGTTTGGGTCCATGTTCCAGTTATCCGGTTCTGAGTCCACAAATACAGGCCGGGCACCCAGGTAAACAATAGGGTTACATGACGCTGAAAAAGTGAATGTGGCACAGATCACTTCATCATCTCTTTCAACACCTAATAAAATCAAAGCAAGGTGCAGCGCTGCGGTACCTGAAGAAAGTGCAACACAATGATCGATTTGTATGTATTCTTTAAGCTCTGTCTCAAACGCTGTTAAGTGAGGACCAGCCGGGGATATCCAGTTCGTTTCGAACGCATTGTTTACGAATTCTATTTCTTTCCCCTCCATGTGAGGTGGTGACAGGTATATCCTTTCCCGGGCTGACATATCTTATTGGGCGCTTCTTTTTAGTCGTTGGAAATATACGCCGGGGATAATCAAAATCATCAATGTTGGATTTACAATCATACGGTGCAGCTGCGAGAGCAATGGAGACGATATTTCTTTATCACCTTCCAGCGTCAACTTTAATGTCAAATAAACAGGAAGCAAAATAAGTGTATCTATCAATTGAATACTCCAGGCGAGTCTTGTTATTTTAGGATCATTAAACCAACAGTGCAAAATAAGCAACATGCAAGAATCATTGATCAACACCCGCAGGACTTTGCGTATAACAAAGCGAAGCCTGGGATAATCTTCACATTGACATAGAATTGACAACACATCAACTTCCTGGAATAAGAAAGAGAACGCCAATCCAGTCACTGCCAATAAAATCCAGCCTATTTTCTTAGGGTCATGCCTGAGCAGCAGCAGTTCCTGATTCAACTTTTGTGATTTTTTTTACCCAGAAATACCATAACGCAAATACCAGGATATAAAGAACACCGGTGAAAAAATATTTATGAAAGAAATAAAGATTTTGCGGGAAGTAAATTGCAACTTCATATAGCAACATTACACGTATAAGATTCATTGCATAGATCACCCCCATACCGAAGATCAGATACCGTATTGAAAGCTTTAGAGGCCCAGTAAAAGAAAATAAAAAAGAAACGTACACGATCATCACATTCAATCCATTGCAACCTTCAAAAACGCTGATGATTGTTTTTGATTCATGCTGCACTTTAATATAGTAAAGTCCAGGAATTACCTGGCTCGATATCAATGGATCAAAGAAAGATAAAAAAAAGACCACCTGAGAAGTAATAATTTGAGTAAAGGGATCTGAATCAGGTGTATAGTACTCTATGAATAAACCATAGGCTAAATTTAATACAAGATAAAGCCCAAGGAATTTGGACAAAAACAAAATCACACCTTTGTACTCCTTAGAGATCAATTTCTTTCGCGGGCTTGTACACCCATTACCGTTACTCGTGCAGGTACAGAATGTGTGACAATCGCTCCTGCCCCAATGACCGCATCCTCTCCTATCGTTAAACCCTGTAAAATGGTTGCTCCCGACCCCACTAAAACTCCTTTTCCCAAGCTCACGTTACCTGAAATATTTGCTGAGGGCATTATGGAACAATAGTCTCCTACTCTGACATCATGACCAATGGTCGCATTAAGATTAATAATAACAAATTCACCTATGCTAATATCCACTGTAAATCTTACGCCAGGACAAATAATGGAGCCACGTCCAATAACGACAGAGGGATGGATAAAAATATCCTTACTAATTAAAGAAGAGAATGAAAGATTTTTATGTTCCATTTTCTTAACAACACTTTCTCTTATCTCCGGCCGGGCAATTGCAAAAAGTACATCATCAAAAGAATCTGCAGCGATATCCAATTCTTTTTTATAGTCGTCCAAATATCCGGCAAACAATAATGGTAATCCATCTTGTTTCATATGGTCCAGCATACCTTTCACCTCTTTACCAAAACCTCCGGCACCGTAGATTGCATAGCGCGTTAAGGTTGATGCCATTCGTTAAAATTTAATGTTTCTGGCAGGATTTCCACCCACTACAGTTGAATCAGCAACGTCCTTTGTCACTACCGAACCAGCCCCAATGGTTGACCATGATCCAATTTTTATACCTGGCAGGATGACGGCACCAGCTCCTATAAGAGTCCCTTCACCTACCTGTACACCACCACATAAGGTGGCGCCAGGAGCAATATGTACGAAATCACCAATTATACAATCATGATCAATGGAAGATGAGGTATTAATAATGGAATGCTTTCCTATAATGGTATCAGCGTTGATAACAACATTGGCCATCACTACCGTACCCTCATTAATAACAGACGATGGTGACAAACAAGCCCGCAGGTGTATAACTTTACCATAACGAACTTTGATCCTGTCAACAACTTTCTTTCTTATTTCATTGAACCCAATGGTGATAAAATGTTCTTCATCCGGAAATCCGGCATTGTCAAATTTTCCCGAAACCGGCAGATTCAACAGAGACTTAATTTTTTCGTTGTCATCAAATATGGCAGTAACTTTCCCTCCGACTGCAGCCCAGGATTCAATCACCACTTTAGCATGTCCGCTAGCACCATAAAACACCATAGTCAGTTCTTTCCATTAAATTTTTCTGCAGTTGCTACACCTCTTCCCGAAATGCCTTCCGCCTTTGCCACTTTCAATAGTGTAATCAACAAAATTTTAACATCTAACCAAAAGCTTATGTGGTCAACATACCAAACATCAAAGTTAAATTTTTCCTTCCACTGAATGGCATTCCTTCCGTTGATCTGGGCCCAGCCGGTAATACCCGGCGTTACACTATGGCGCCTTCGTTGCTCCACCGAGTACAGTGGCAAATATTCTACCAGCAAAGGTCTTGGCCCAACAAAACTCATATCACCTCTTAAAATGTTCCATAACTGCGGCAGCTCATCAAGCGATGTCTTTCTCACCCACTTACCGAAGCCCGTTAACCGAATATCATCTGACAATAAAATTCCATTTGGATCTTTACGATCATTCATGGTTTTAAACTTTATTACTTTAAAGATACGATTTCCTTTACCAACCCGCGGCTGGAAAAAAAATGGATTTCCGCTGTTGGCCACCATCAATGCGAATGAAAGAAGAAGCATTAATGGAGAAAGGATCGCCAACAAGAGAAGTGCTGATACGAAATCAAAAAAAATCTTAATATGATTAGGATAAGAAAGCACACTAAAAGGGTTATGGGTGTCATTACATTAGTGAAAGTGTTCGCCACATCCTACGTCCGCAAAGTTAAGTCCAAAGAATTGCAAAGCCATATCTTTCCTTTGTCTTTGTGCATTTCTCGCTAGTGCATGAATGCCCTAACTGTAATTCACCACAGAGCCACGGAGGACACGGAGTGAATACACGCAGAGATTTACAAAGCTCCATACACACAAAAAATACTTTCTTTAACTACAATTATTAGTCTTGTCGTATCTGCTGCCACGCAGGTATTCTCCATGGAACCTCCGTGTCCTCTGTGCCTCTGTGGTGAAAATAAAATTCAGCGAAGCTGAAGTACCATAGCATTTCTTAACTCACCAACACTGGCTTACGGGCTTGCCATTTCATCTACATAATGAAATGCATTTTCCGGAGAAAATAAAAATGAACAATTTCTCGCGGCTTCTTTGTACTTATTCAATGCATCAGGGTGACTTGCTAAAAAAGTTATTTGCTCGCTTAACAGCATTGCCCGGCCAGGCTCAACGGCAACACCAACTTCATGATGATTAACCAACCTCGTCAACTCCGAATCAAGAGGTGCAATTGCCATCAGGCACAACCCAGCTGCCATCGTCACATACGTTTTGCTTGGCACTGAAATTCCCTCTGCACCCAGTCCCAGCGTCACCACACCTATATCTGCCGCTGCCATAGCATTCGGGAATTGAGCAGCATCCTGAAAAGGAAGAAAAAGGACATTCGTCAGCTTTTTTTCCTCTTTCATCTTCATCAGTTTTTGTTTCTTACCTCCATCTCCGATAAAAACAAAATACAATGAGGTATTCTTCCGAAGTAAGTCAGCCGATTCAAGAAGAGATTCCAGATCATGCGTCAATCCCATATTGCCGGCATATAATATCACCACTTTATCCTGAAGCCCGTTTTTTAACACAAAAGGATTATCTGTTTTCTCAATGGGAATTATATAACCTGTATCTACCCAGTTGTAAATCACCTTTATTTTTGATTCATTATCAGAGGCGTAAACCGACACAGCCTTTTTCATCGATTCACTTAACGTAAATATTTTTGTTGCACGTTCGAAAGTCCGAAAATTAATCTTTTGCCAACGGCGGTAGAGCCAGCTATTCGACCCCGTAAATCCAGCCTGTAACAAGGCTTCCGGATAAAGGTCGTAGATTAAAATATAGTACGTCAGACCCCGTATTCCGGCAACCCACGAAGTGATCATCGGAGCAATAGGCGGATTTGAAACCACCAAAATCTTTGAAGGTTTTTTGCAAAAGATTAGATATAAAAAATAATGTGTACTGAATATCAACCAGGAAGTAACTCTTGTCATTGATGACTTTCGCTGATAGAACTTACTTTTAACAATCTTTATCGCAGGATTCAATGGTTGCTTCCCAGGTTCGATGTGTCCTGTAAAAAGAGTGACGTCAGCACTTGAAGCAGCACAGGCGTTAGCAACATCGACAAATATGGGAACAGTATGTTGGTTGACCAGGAGCATTACTTAAGTTATCGTTCAATGACACAGTTTTCCAATACAAGCATATCCATTTGTGTTCGTAAAAAACAATCCAGCGCTTCGGCTGGAGTATTTACGATAGGTTCATTTTCATTAAATGATGTATTCAGCAAAATGGGTACGCCCGTTTCTTTTCTGAATGCATCAATGAGTGCATAGTATCGCGGAGAGACATCTTTCATGACAGTTTGCAAACGACCGGATCCATCCACATGGGTAACAGCCGGAATAATCGACCGTTTCTCCTTTCGGACCTGGAAGACCTTCTCCATAAATGGAACATCTTCATCTTTTTCAAAATATTCAGCCGTATATTCACGTATTATCGAAGGTGCAAATGGCCTGAAGCTTTCCCTTCTCTTAATTTTCAAATTCAATAAGTCTTTTGCCTTGGTATTGCGGGGATCAGCTATAATGGATCGCGCGCCCAATGCACGTGGACCAAATTCTGCGCGACCCGAAAACCATCCTACTACTCCGGGCTTAATCAATTTTGCAACCACCTTCGTATAAAGTTCTTCGTCTTCCAAACGAGTATACTTAATTTTTCTCTCTTTCAGGAATTGTTCAATCTCTTCATTACTGAATTTACTCCCGGTGTAAGCGGAGAAAATTGGTTTAAGTCGCGGCTGACGAAGCACATGGTGGTGTTGATAAAAAGCTGAACCCATC
>JANYDR010000001.1 GCA_025363495.1 Cyclobacteriaceae bacterium
TTTACAGTTTTATTCTCAATTTTTCGTGGCGGTAAGCTTGACTCTTTTGTTTGGTGCTGCAGGGGAAAGTGATTGAATGTACTTGAAAATCTATTCCATCTTCAAGTCAATATCATTAAAAAACAACCTCACTTAATTTTCAATCAGAGTCCATATTTTTAATTCAGTGTGCCCAATCTTTCCTCTTTCAACTCTTCCTTTCCACTTCTCCTCAACTCAACCCAAACCTCAACCCGTCCCTCATCGCCTTCTGATACTTCTTCGCATTAAACTTATAAAGAAACGGTGCCTTATGTGCTCCACCCAATTTTCTTTCATTAAGACGCTCGAGAATTCCCATTGCTAAAACTTTCTTTTGAAAATTTCTTCTGTCAAGTTTTTTATTCAGGATCGTCTCATACAGACTTTGTAAGTCGGGCATAGTGAATTTTACAGGCAGCAACTCTTTTCCGATGGGATAGTCGTTAAGATTTTGTTGTAAAGAATGAAGGGCTTTTAAAAGTATGTTGTTGTGATCAAGGATGAGCGTTGGAACTTCATCAATATTCCACCAGCGACAGTCACTTGAAAGCTCGTCAGGTGAGGGGACTACTTTGGAAAATTCTACCAATGCCCAGTAGCCGATCGTTACAAATCTTTCCAGCAGCCAACTGTTTCCCTTCATATTCTTTATCTTTTTTGTGTCCTCTTTTCCACGCTGACGGTCCAGGCCTCCGAAGGTGTGGAACTGTTGAAGATGAATCTGATCCAGTCCTGTTCGGGAATTTAACGTCCGCGCTGCTGCGGTGTCAATGTTCTCGTCTTTATAGATAAATCCGCCGGGCAAACACCATTCAAACGTGTCTTTCCATTGAAGCAATAATATTTTGAGTTGGTTGTCGTGAAAGCCGAAAATTACACAGTCGAGGGAGAGATGAGGTAGGAAATATTTATCTCCTGTTTCGAAGAATTGTTCACTATTAAGCTCGATTCTGGAAATTTTCATTTCGCTAATATAAATAAATAGAATGCCGGTGTCTTTGACTTTTATTCAAATTGTTTATCATTGTTTAATACCAACACAATAAAGAATATGAAATCATCCGCCGGCAGAATAATTCTTCTAGCAGGAGCTGTAATCGCAATGCTTTCCTCCTGCAAGCCTGAAGTGGCTTATCGCGACCTCAATAAGAACGGCAAGAAAGATGTCTATGAAGACAAAACTCAACCAATTGAAGCGCGTGTCAATGATCTCATTTCTCAAATGAATGTGGAAGAAAAGGCGGGCATGATGTTTATTGCCGGCACTCGTATCAATGACGACGGTTCGCTGGATAATATTCCCGGAAAAGGAATGTTTGCAAGGATGATTCAGGCTAACAAGCTGATCGATAGCATGCATATTACCAATATGAATGTCTGGGTCACACCCGGAACTGTGCCGTTGGCTACATGGTACAACAATGTTCAGAAAGCCGCAGAAAAATCGAGACTGGGGATTCCTGTTACCATCGCTTCCGATCCACGGCATTATTTCAGCAACAATATTTTCGCCATGGCGGCAAATGATTTTTCAAAATGGCCGGAGCAACTGGGCTTTGCAGCAATAGGTGACGAAAAACTAATGCGACAATTCGGCGATATCGCGAGACAAGAATACATGGCCGTTGGAATTCGTGAAGCACTTCATCCTATGGCCGACCTTGCAACGGAGCCTCGATGGCCTCGTGTAAGCGGAACCTTTGGTGAGGATGCTAACCTCTCTGCTAAAATGGTAAAGGCATACATCCTCGGATTTCAGGGAGATAAGCTGGATACAAATAGCGTGGCCTGCATGACGAAACATTTTTCGGGTGGCGGTCCACAAAAAGAAGGATTGGATCCTCACTTTGAATTTCAAAAAGGTCAGGTTTATCCCGGAAACAATTTCAACTATCATCTTATTCCGTTTGAAGCTGCATTTGAAGCACATACCGCAGCGATCATGCCTTACTATGGAATACCTACCGATCAGACAAGTGAAAATGTTGCATTTGGATTTAATAAAGACATTATCACAAAACTTCTTCGAGAAAAATATAAGTATGATGGTGTTGTGTGTACTGACTGGGGACTTATCACCGATGTGAATATGGGAGTGGCAGTGTGGCCTGCAAGAGCTTGGGGCGTTGAAAATCTCAGTGAAGAGGACCGCGTAAAGAAAGTGATCGATGCGGGTTGCGATCAGTTTGGTGGTGAAAATCGTCCAGAGCTGATAATTAAACTTGTCAAAGATGGAAAAGTTTCTGAACAGCGATTGGATGAATCTGTGCGGAGAATTCTTCGAATGAAATTTATGCTTGGCTTGTTTGACAATCCTTTTGTTAATGTAGAAAAAGCGACGCAGATTGTTGGAAAGTCTGAATGGAAAAAACTCGGAGAAGAAACTCAGCGGAGAGCGATCACATTATTAAAAAATGATGCTGTTGTATTGCCGTTAACTTCCGGTAAATGGAAGATCTATGTTCAGAATGTCGACCCTAAAGTCGTTGCGCTCTATGGGACAGTTGTTGATAAACCTAAGGACGCCGATTTTGCGATTATAAGATTAAATACGCCATGGGTTCCGGTAGAAACAAAAAATCCTTTTGCCCGTGGATTTCATCATGGGGATCTGGATTTCAAGGGGGGAAAGAAAGACAGTATCATTCAATTATTGAAAACAGTTCCAACAATTGTAGATATCTATATTGATCGCCCTGCTGTAATACCTGAGATCAGTAAATATGCAAAAGGATTGATGGCCAATTACGGAGCAAGCGATGCGGCACTACTGGATGTTATATTTGGAAAGGCTAAGCCGGAAGGAAAGTTGCCGTTCGAATTACCATCTTCTATGGAAGCTGTCCGTAATCAGATGGAAGATATGCCGCAGGATTCAAAGAACCCGTTGTATAAGTTTGGGTTTGGGTTGAGTTATTGATTTAGCACCGGATTTTTCCCACAGATTGCGCGGATTCTAATACTCGTTTATGGTAAAATATTATCGCTAACCTGCGGAAAGGAATAGAAAACTTTGTCGTGCTTGCAAAGTATTTACCATTGTAGCTAGTTTTTATCATAAAAAATATCAAATACCGTATATTTCTCCTACAAAACTCATTACTATGTTCAGGTTACTCGCACTACCTTTTCTCCTTTCAATAAGTTTTCATTTGGTTGCCCAAGAACCACCAAAGGACCCCTCGCAAGAGTTTGTCTTGTACCAGCGCCGCACCTACGTGAACAAGGACGGAATTACCCTGCCGTACAGGATACTATACCCGGATAACTACGACCGCTCCAAAAAATATCCTATTGTGCTTGTTCTTCACGGGGCCGGTGAAAGAGGGAATGACAACGAGAAACAGCTAACTCACGGTGCTCGACTTTTTCTTAAGGAAGAGAACCGTAAAAAATATCCAGCCTTTGTAATATTTCCTCAATGCTCTGCCGATAGCTATTGGAGTTCGGTTTCTATTGATCGGGAGAAAAAACCCATTTCTTTTGTCTTTGATTATTCCCGCGCTTCCAACGTTCCCTTAGTCTCTGCGTATGAACTTGTAAATAAAATAATTGCCGATGAGAGTGTGGATGCATCAAGAGTTTACATCACCGGACTTTCAATGGGTGGCATGGGAACTTTTGAAGCAGTTTATAGATATCCACAGATGTTTGCAGCGGCAATGCCAATTTGCGGTGGTGGCGAT
>JANYDR010000604.1 GCA_025363495.1 Cyclobacteriaceae bacterium
CAGGCAGCTTACTGGTGGATCCTTTAATGTGCTTTCAAAATTCGGTAAAGGTGTTACTATCCTGAAACTATTCCCAGGTATCAATGAAGAGACCGTTATTCCACTCATTCGAAATCCACATCTTAAGGCGCTGATCATTGAAACATTTGGTTCGGGCAATGCTCCTTCAGCTTCATGGTTTATACATCTATTGAAAGAAGGAATAGCAAATGGCCTTCTTGTGTTGAATATCTCGCAGTGTCCTGGCGGGATGGTAATTCAGGGCAAATACGAAACGAGTAGGGCCTTGAGAGATATTGGAGTGATTAGCGGAGGTGACATGACAATTGAGGCTGCTGTTACGAAGCTAATGCTGTTATTGGGAGAATATGGAGTAGAAAAAGCAAAAGAGTTGATTGGTAAACCGATGGCGGGAGAGTTGAGTCTTGGGTAGATCAATTGCTGCAACAATCGAAATTACCTTTCAGAAGAGAAGAAATAAAATAATGCTTGGGTTTATAATGATGATCTGACAGGACTCTACCTTCACGAGCCATTAGATTGTATCCGCTGTAGCTAGTTTCGGCTAGCGACGTTCTCCTTCGCGAACTATTGCGGATTGCATCCGCCATAGCTCGCTTCGGCGAGCGACGGCGGAGAGGGCGGGATTCGAACCCGCGATACCCTTTCAAGTATACACACTTTCCAGGCGTGCTCCTTCAGCCACTCGGACACCTCTCCAAAAGGGGGTACAAAGAAATGGAAAATAAGGGAAAACACAGATTTACTTGTGACTTTTTGAAGTCCTGGGGTTTATTCTTACCGACTGTCAAACAAAAGCGAGTTTTTTCGTCTAAAAATTTGAGAAATCTTGTTTAGAAATGAACAAAAACTTTAATTTTGGCCACTTCAAGACTTAGACTTAAACCTTAAACCATGAAAAAACAATTCGCTATTCTATTCTTTTTAGGAGTTCTCCTCTGCGGATCGATCGCCACGATCGCGCAGGACTCTACCGCTACTGCTAAGCCGGCAGTGACGGAAACCGCTGTAGCTTCTGACGAAGCTCCGGCAGAAATGACCTTTCACCAGCAAGTGAAGGATTATTTCATTCAGGGTGGTGTGCCATTCATGTGGCCTATCCTGATCTGTATGATCTTAGGTTTGGCGATTTCTATCGAACGGATCATTACATTGAATATGGCTACAACAAATACTACCAAACTTCTTGCCCAGATCGAAGACGCGCTGGCGAAAGGTGGCGTAGAAGCAGCAAAAAACGTTACTAAAAATACCCGCGGCCCTATTGCTTCGATCTTTACACAAGGTCTGATGCGCGCTTCGGAAGGTGTTGATATGGTTGAAAAATCAGTAGTTTCTTACGGCGGTGTTGAAATGGGTAAACTTGAAAGAGGTCTTATCTGGATCTCTTTGTTCATTTCACTAGGACCCATGCTTGGATTCTTTGGAACTGTAATCGGGATGGTGTTTGCATTTGATGCAATTGAAGCTGCCGGTGATATTTCTCCTCAAGTTGTGGCCGGTGGTATGAAAGTGGCCTTGATTACAACTGTAGGGGGTCTTATCGTAGGTATGGTGCTTCAGGTGTTATACAACTACCTTGTTTCTAAAATTGATACACTGGTGAACTCTATGGAAGACGCATCTATCTCCCTGGTTGATATCCTGGTGAAGCACAAATTGTCTAAATAAATCTAAGCAACCATTAAATCATTGACTTATGGATTTAATTGACATCGGTATTTACTTTGCCTACATCCTCTTCTTTATTGCGGCAGGCGCAATGTTTGTCCTTCCCGTAGTCAATGCTCTTAGGTCACCTAAGGACTTGGTGAAATCAGGGATGGCACTGGGAGTAATGGCTGTACTTTTCATCATTGCTTATGCAATTTCGGGCAGCGAACTCACTCCTAAATGGATATCACTTGGCCTTAAGACGGAATTTGGTTCCCGTATGATCGGCGCTGGGCTGACCACATTTTATTTTGTGTTCGCTATCGCTATCATAGGAATGATTTTTTCTGAAATCAGTAAAGCTTTAAAATAGAAACAAGAAGATGCCACGTTCAACTCCAGAAATTCCGAATGCGTCAATGGCAGATATTGCATTTCTGCTGTTAACGTTCTTCCTGGTAACAACCACGATCGCTAACGACCGTGGATTGAGCATACAGCTGCCTCCTCCGCCTGAAGCACAACAGGACGTAGAGGTAAAAATCCAGGAACATAATATGTTTAAGATTCAGATCAACTCGTCAGATGCGTTGCTTGTGGAAGGAAATCCGATGTCAGACCTTTCGGGCCTAAAAGAAGAGATAAAGAAGTTTATCCTAAATAAAGGCGCGGATCCTCTATCATCAGATTCTCCGGAGAAAGCAATTGTTTCTTACAAGACTGACCGCGGAACTAGCCACAAGAAGTTCATTGAAGTTCTTGACTTGATCCAGGCTGCCTACTATGATGTTTATGCTGAGCAAGCTGGTGTTACTAATGCGAGGTTCCGCGAGGCGGCCTCTGATCTTAATAACCCGACTAACAGACAGATATATGATAAGGGCAGACAGGGAATACCAATGCAGGTTTCTATTGCGGAACCTACAAAAGTTGGTAACTAATGATTAATAAGACTTACTAACGAGACTATGTCAAAGTTTAAGAAAAAAGCCCAAGTAAAACAGGACATCCCGACGTCTTCGATGCCGGATGTGGTTTTCATGTTGCTGTTCTTTTTTATGGTTACAACAGAATTGCGTGAAACCGCCATTGATGTTCAGCAGCGTATACCTGAAGCTTCACAGCTTCGTAAATTGCTGCGTAAATCGTTGGTAACAAATCTATATATCGGTGAGCCAAGAAAAACAGAACAGTTTGGAAAAGAACCAAAAATCCAGGCTGATGATGTTTTCATTGAGCCTAAAGACATCATCCTATGGGTGAACCGTCAAAAGGATTTGCTTGCTGAAAATGAGCGCGACCAGTTAACGGTTTCGCTCAAGGTGGACAATGAAGCGAAACGCGGCATCATAGCGGACGTGGAAACTGAGCTTCGTAAAGCGAATGCACGGAAAATACTGTACACTACTCTTGAAAAGAAGAAAGAGGAAAAATAGAATTGTTTTCAATAATAACAGAAACCTCCCGGCTTGATTGTCGGGAGGTTTTTTTTGAGCCTTACATTTATCTTTCACGTATATTTCAATTGTGAATGTTCCAGCCTCTACCGTCAAACTAAATGACCCCAGAATTATCCGGGCATGGAGTATGTTTGACTGGGCCAATTCGGTTTATTCACTGACAATCACATCGGCTATTTTTCCGGTATATTACCAGGCGGTCACTACAGGCAAAGACGGAGATGATGTTGTGTCTTTTTTTGGATACCCCATCGTTAATTCCGTACTGTATTCTTATGCTCTGTCACTTTCGTTTCTGTTAATAGCTCCGCTTTTGCCATTGCTTTCGGGGGTAGCTGATTATAGCGGCAATAAGAAGAGCTTCATGAAATTTTTTGTTTACCTGGGTGGGTTGGCTTGTATGGGACTATTTTTCTTCACCGGAGAAAACATTGAGTGGGGTATTATTTGTTCAATGTTGGCAAGTGTTGGCTACGCGGGAAGTGTGGTTTTCTACGATGCCTTTCTTCCGGAGATCGCTACAGAAGATCGTTTCGATGCTGTAAGTGCAAAAGGTTATTCCATGGGTTATTATGGCAGTGTCATATTATTAATTATTAATCTAGCGATGATTCTTGCATGGCCTTCGTTTGGTTTTCCTAATGAAGGTACCGCCACGCGTTTTTCATTTCTAATGGTTGGCCTTTGGTGGATAGGATTCTCCCAGCTTGCTTTTATTCGTCTTCCTGACAATCCTTTCGGGCAAACGCCGACGGGAAAAGTTATTTTTAATGGATACCATGAATTGCAAAAAGTATGGAAGAGTCTTGCCCAATATTCGAATCTGAAAAGATTTCTCTTTGCGTATTTTTTCTACAACATGGGTGTCCAAACTGTTATGTACCTGGCGGCTACATTCGGGGCAAAGGAGTTAAAACTGGAGGATAGTAAGCTCATATTTACTGTTCTGATTATTCAATTAGTTGGTGCCGCCGGTGCTTATTTGTTTTCATGGATTTCGGCAAAGAGAGGCAATAAATCTGCTCTAGTGATCCTGATTGGCATC
>JANYDR010000034.1 GCA_025363495.1 Cyclobacteriaceae bacterium
GCAGGCTTTTTTCCGCCTTGACTTTTTTGGTTCTTTTTGTGTCGAAGACAAAAAGAACAAAGAAAAAATAATGTGATGAATCTAAATGTTCCGACAAACTAAGCTCGATGGATATTGAGTTAGAAATATAGTTTTACCCAAACAGGGTCTTAGAATCCGTGGCAAAGTTCTGGCGTAGCAATGCCGAAGTTGTTGATCCGTGCCTTTGGGTACTCGAGTTGACAAGTAGGACTCATCACTCACATCCAAAGTTCCCCGTCATTTTCTTTGCCAACGGTTTCTTCGTACTTGGGTCAGTCAGTGCAAGGTCCTTAAATGAGGCCTTGTATTTTCCTCCCGTATTTGTGATAGTAATAGTCTGTCCAGCGTCCGCAACAAAACCCCCACCGAATGCTTTGCCATCACCACCGACAACCACTTGTCCAGCCCCAATCGGATCTTCGGAAATGGTTGTATAAGTGCCGCTGGTTGGATCCAGGCTTCCAAATTGAATGACTAAGGAACTGATAGTTGCCATATTTGTGGCAGCAATTGCGCGACTCTTTCCGTCCGAGCTGTTTTCAGTTGAACAATCCATCATATCGATTGTCACTTTTACTCCACCGAAGGTTAATGAATTTGCCGATTGGGCGGAGCTTTCTTTAAATCCAAAAATGCAAGTGCTCACAAAGAGAATGAATAACGGAAGAAATCTGTTTGGGTTTTTCATGTTGGTAGGTTTGAGGGGGTGACTACGTTAAAGGTAATAAATCAGCATGGATTAAATTCGTAGTTTACTCATACAGTTTAAGTCTGTTTTTTAGTGAGTTCAGTTCATTCTGTAAGTTGTTGACCCGTTTCAGGAGATGCGAAATGGCATCGATGCCTTCCATATTGATTTCAAGTTCATAGTGAAGGCGGATCAATTTTTCAAGGTCAGTGATTTGTTCTTTATTGAGATAGCGAATCTCATTCACAGTGATTACTTCGATCAACCCATATTCTCCTAATGAAGTCATAAAAGAAACCTCAACATTGTAATGTGTGCAAAGTACTTCTAAAGGAAGCAGATCGTTATTTTCCATTGTCCTTGATTTTTGAAAGTTCTCTGAATAGCTCTTTTTCTTTATCTGAAAGATTTGTTGGAATTTTTATTTTATAAGTAACAAACAAATCGCCAGATTCTCCTTCTTTCTTGTACACTGGCAATCCCTTTCCTTTCAATCGCACAATGGTTCCGTTTTGCGTCTCCGCTTTCACGGATAATTTGACCTTGCTGTCGAAGGTATCGATAACAATTTCACCGCCCAAAACCGCTGTATAGATATCAAGTTCAACGTCTGTATAGAGGTTGCTTCCTTCACGCTTAAACTTTGTGCTGTTCGTGATTATAAAAGTTATGTAAAGATCACCTGCTGGACCTCCGTTTACTCCGGGACTTCCGTGTCCTGCAATTTTGATTGTTTGCTCATCTTCTACGCCCGCAGGAATTGTCAGCCGAATATTTTTTCCGTTTACGGTCAGGGTTTGCTTTTTGGTTTCATAAACATCTTTTAAATCTAGATGTAGTTCGGCGTTGAAATCCTGCCCTCTGTATTTCGCGCTGCCACCGCTTCGGGTACCACCAGCGCCTCCAAACATTGATTCGAAAAAATCGGAGAAATCAGGATCAGAGAAATTTCCCTGAGAACCGGATCCTGACGGGCGCTGATAAGATTGTTGACGACCGGCCCTTTCAAATTCATCGGCATGTTTCCAGTCTTTGCCATGCGCATCATATTTCTTTCTTTTTTCAGGATCGCTTAGTACCTGGTTGGCTTCATTGATTTGTTGAAACTTCAGCTTTGCCGCGGGATCGTTTGGATTCAGGTCTGGATGAAATTTTCTGGCAAGCTTGCGATAGGCCTTCTTGATATCGTCATCACTCGCCTTTTTATCCAGTTCCAGTATTTTGTAATAGTCAATGAATTCCATTTTCTTTTTGGCAAGAATGATCCTAAGGTAAGGGCAATTGTGGTTATCACAAAAACTGTTCCTTAGTGGAATTGGATGATTACTTTGATTGCCTTTCTGGCGCCGGGAATTCGTAATCCGGTGATATTGAGGGAATCCACTAATTCTACGTCAAGTTATCAATTTCATTACTCCAACTTAGTAAAATGCAGCAATCAGATATAGACGCAGTTTGCCTGCCACAGATTCACAGATGAATACTGATGAATGCACTTTGCTAGTTACCGATTATTACACCAATGTCAAGCAGGCTTTCCCTGCTATCTGTGCAATTATATTCTGACGCAAAAACTGATCTATGCTAGTCTGTGTTCATCCGAGCAATCTGTGGCAAAAATTTTTCTGTTTGATGGAATTTTCACGAATAAAGACTAATTACTACTGACATTTATTTCCTAATAAAGATTGCTTTTGGAAGCATTGCATGAACTCCTACATTTCCATCAACCAATTGGGTTGTGTTAACGTCAACAGCTACGCTGCAAAGCATATAAGCATCCGCCTGCGATAGTTTCTTCTCTTCCATCAGATAACCGATCATTTCCCTTACGGCAATCCGCGTAGCAGCGGTAAGGTCTCTGTCGCATCCCATAGAGATAATGTGAGTTGGAGTTTCAGCGCGTGGCCAACGCAGCGTTTTGCCCTTGTGAACTATGAATTGCAATTCGCCAATCAACGAAGTTTCAATAGCAGTAATGTCAACTTCGCCATTGCCTTGAGCTGCATGACCGTCACCTATTTCAAACAATGCTCCTTTTACGTGAACCGGAATGAATAGAGTTGTGCCCGCAACGAGTTCTTTGTTGTCAAGGTTTCCGGCGTGTATCCATGGAGGAGCACTATTCCAGCGCCCTGCTTCTTTTGGAGGAGAAACTCCCATACTTCCAAAGAATGGACGAAGAGGTATATCAATTCCTTCCGCGAAGTGCCCAATCATTTTTACCTTATCGAGTGTGATGAGCTTCATTTTGCGATCGAAGATTTCATCTGAAAGAAATCCACTCTGACCAATCGCATTATATCCGTATGGAATAGCGAGATCTATTTTTTGAATGCGTACTTCAAGAATGTCACCTTGTTCTGCCTCTTCAATAAAGATAGGACCTGTAAGAATATGTCCACCGGGCCCTCGTTCTTTGACAACCTGAACATCTCGTAATTCTTTTTCAACCTGATCGGGAGGAAGTCCCGCACCTTCGAGTCGCTCGGGGTTTGATGTGAGCAATGTATGAATCTTAACATACTCACCTGATTTAATCTTAAGTGCAGGAGGTGTTTCCGACCAATAATAGCCCCAGGCGACCGTAGTAGGAGTGGGATTAAGTATGTGTGGATCAGAAGCAGATCCTTTTGTCTGGGCAGTTATGCAAGTTGAAGTAACACTTAATACAAGTACTGCGATTGCTTTAATGGAGTCGGAATAAGACATATCTTATTAAATTTTAATGATTACAAGATAAACGGAAATTCCATCTCAATAAGTGGTAGCGGAACTTTTTATACAGCATACGTTTGTGATGCCCCCTGGTGGCAAGGTATTTGTGTCGGGCTTCTTAAATAAAACCCATCACAATGAAAAAATTACTTTTAGCATTATTTGCTGCGTTTATCATGTTCACTGCTTCGGCTCAAATTGAAAAAGGTGCAGTGCTTGTCGGTGCTTCTTCAGCTTTTGGTGTCAATAGCTATAACCCCACTGGTAATGGAGA
>JANYDR010000125.1 GCA_025363495.1 Cyclobacteriaceae bacterium
AGTTGACGTTCTGCGGTAAAAGTTTGAATAAGTAAAAAAATGGTGATGGAAAATTGAAATACGATCAATGCTTTTCTAAGTATCATTCCCAGGGTTGACCGCGAGAATTTTCCTTTTAATACTTTGATGGGCTGGAAAGAAGATAATATAAAGGCGGGAAATACACCTGAAAGTATTGTGGTCAATGAAATCGCCGATACAATCGTCCACCAAAAAAATAAGTCATTCCAGAAATGGAAACCCGATGGTAACCCCGCCATGTTTCTAAACGCCGGAAGAGCAATCAACATTAATCCAACAGCAAAAATCCCTGCAAAAAGATTTAGTAAGAACGACTCAGTAAAAAATTGAGCTCTGAGTTGACTCAACGAAGAGCCAACCACCTTCCGGATCCCTACTTCTTTTGCTCTGTCAAGTGATTTGGCCGTGGAAAGATTTATGTAATTAACAATGGCTATTGCTATTACCATAATGGCCACACTTAGAAGAATGAATACTGAAGTGGCATCGCCATTTGATTCCGCTTCATATGATTTATTAGAATATAGATGAATATCTTTTACCTTTTGTGCAATTATTCGCTCATTCAATATTTTATTCTCTTTATGTAAGCGATCATTGAGGCTACTTAAGTTCATTAAGAGGTTTTCATATTGTGACGGGTCTGAAAGCAACAAATAGGTAAAGGCATTATTGTCATTCCAGACGTAACTTTTCTCACCAAAAGTGGCCTTCACAGACGGATAAGAGATTAACATTTTTGATTTTAAATGTGTGTTCAGAGGCCTGTCGGAAATCACACCCACTATCTTAAAATATTTATCAAAGGTGGATATCCATATAGACTCCCCTACGACATTAGCCTGTTTAAAATATTTTAAAGCCTGTGATTCAGTAATTACCACCTCGTAAGGAGCGATAAAAATATTTTTCGGATTTCCATAAAGGAGTTTGCAATTGAATAAGGTGAAGAAAGCAGGATCAACTGCGTACAGTACGCCTTCTCTGAAAAATTCGTCACCTACTCTTAGTGTGGCTTCACTTATTGGAAAAGCCCTGGTAAAGCTTACTACTTCTGAAAACTCAGAAGCTATGCGTGGCCCCAGTGGATGGTACGTTTGGGCATCCTGATCAACAACAGTTTCTTTGTTCAAATAATCCATCGTAACCCTAACCAAACGATCTGCCAATGGATTCTCATTTTCATAACTCAATTCAAATCGCACGTATAACATGATCAGCATAGCTATAGCCAGTCCGGAAGACATTCCAAGGATATTGATAAATGTATAAGACTTGTTTCTGTTAAATACTCTTAACGAGATCTTCAGATTATTTTTTATCATGCCGTAATTATTTACACGTTTATATCCTTCTACTGGTCTGATAATTTTTGGTCTGAAAAGCAATAGCACATCGATGATGAATTTTATGTCTGCTTTTCTCTTGCCAGATTCTTTCAACCGTTCATTATAAACTTCTATCAGGTCACCTTCAATATGGTCCCGCAACTTCGGATGGGAATACCATCTGAAGAAGCGAAGAAATAGTCTGGGTGGAGAGTTCTTCATCGGATAGAACCAACCCCATGAAGTTCCAATACTATTTTTGGTATGGCACTCCACAGCTCATCTCTTGTGCTTTTTGAATATGCCATAGCTTTTTTTCCCAGTGCTGTGATCTGGAAATATTTTCTGGGTCTGCCTGCCCTTTCCTCGGTTGCCTCACCATCAAGCGACTTTACGTATCCCTTATCCTCCAACCTAACCAGGGCTGTGTGAAGTGCACCCATGCTGACGTTGCGTGAAAGTCTTGATTCAATTTCCTTCTTAATGGAAACCCCATAAGCTTCTTTATACAGCACTCCTATCGTGAGAATAACTACTTCTTCAAATTCTCCTAGTTGATATTTCCTCATGTTGATAATTATTTCCTAAATGTAGGAATAATAATTAAAACACTCTTTTCTTTTATTTGTTAAATAAATGTCAGCCATCATGCAGCAAAACGAACTTGCAAATTATATCCAGGGCTTCTTCGGCGTAACCCCTGATGAAGTGACTAAAATCATTTCATTTTTTGAGCCTATTGAACTGAAAAAAGGGGAATTCTTTTTAAGGAAAGGCCAATTATCAGACAGGCTGGGCTTTTTGCAATCCGGTCTTATCAGGGAGTATGTGGTTGTAAATGACAAAGAAGTGACCAAATGGATTTCAACCAAAGGTTATTTCGTGGTTGATCTGTCCAGCTTTGTTTTTGAAAATCCCGCCCGTTGGAATATTCAGGCATTAGCCAACTGCGAAATCTATGCGATCAATCAAAAAAATTATAATTCTCTCAACAAAGTAATCCCTCATTGGCCCAAACTCGAAAAATTATTCATTGCTAAATGTTTTACTATTCTGGAAGACAGAGTGCTGACTCATCTCTCTATGACAGCAGAAGAGAGATACCAGCAACTATTCACTTTCAATAGCAGTCTGTTTAATCAAGTCCCTTTGCAATACCTTGCATCGATGTTGGGAATTACACCTGAAACACTCAGCCGGTTAAGGAAGAAATCAATTCAATAGATCCGATTTTATGAAAAAAATGATAGCGCTTGAAGAGTTTGGTCAATTTGGTTTTGCGCTTTATTTAATAAGTCAACTTAACCTTTCTATCAATTATTACCTATTACTTCCTGCCTTCTTTATTCCTGATTTGTTCGCTGTCGGTTATCTCATTAATAAATCTATGGGCACCATCATGTATAACTTCAGTCATCACAAATTGATTGCCCTGGTTTTAATCGCAACCGGATTAATACTTAAAAATGACTACTGGCTAATGGCGGGGTTATTGACGTATTCACATAGTTGTTTTGATCGCATGATTGGCTATGGCCTAAAGTATCTCGACTCACCAAGCCACACACATCTTGGATATATCGGAAAAGAAAAATTTAAGAATCCCGTCGATTATTTCTAGCACTTCTCACTTCTTGATATTTATCAAGCGTAAGCCTTCCATTTCACCCGTATTTAGTATCATAATCAAACAAAAACATTATGACAACTAACAACATTATCCTCACCGTTCCTGCACTTTTTATTTCTTCGCTTCTGACTGCACAAAATATCAATTCGATGAAATCGATTAACGAGAAGTCCCCCGTAAAATGCAGCAAGTCGATTCAAATCAACGCCAGTTCCGAAAAAGTATGGGCCGTGCTCACAAATATCAACGATTGGTCACGCTGGCAAAATGAAATCAGTAACCCGAAATTGAACGGTCCGCTTAAACCTGCCTCCACATTTAACTGGAAGACTGGCGGTGCGAAAATCCATTCCACCCTCCATACGGTTGAGACTAATCAGGCATTTGGATGGACTGGAAAAACTTTTGGGATGTTTGCTATTCACAACTGGACATTAGAGCATCAGGAAAACCAAACGCTCGTTACTGTAAATGAAAGCATGGAAGGCTTTTTGGCAACCTTATTTAAATCATCTTTTAACAAAAGCCTGGAGAAGGGCATGTTAAAATGGCTGGAGCTGCTAAAGCAGGAGTGCGAAAAATGAAATCAATGAGGTAGAAGAAAATCAGCTTTTGCTAATCAGCAAAAAATAAAAGGCTTATAACTAAAAATATAGTTGCATAACTATATTTTTAGTTATAAGTTTGATTCATGGAAAACAAAGAGTTGACCAAAGCCGAGGTACAGGTCATGCATTATATCTGGATCATTGAAAAGGGGTTTTTGAAAGATATCGTTGACCAATTCCCTTCGCCCCAACCCGCCAATACCACCGTTTCAACTGTTATAAGAGTATTGGTGAAAAAAGGATTTGTGGGCTATAAAGCGTTTGGCAAAGCGCACGAATATTACCCGCTGATTTCAAAGACCAGTTATTTTAAGGGATGGATGAAGCCCATTATTTCCAATTACTTCAGCGGATCGCATGCCAATATCGCCTCCTATTTCGCAAATGAATCAATGAATCTTTCTGAGCTGGAAGAAATAAAACAGCTCATTGACGAAAAAATTAAAAAATTAAGGACCAAAAAGAAATGATAGCATTTGGAATTTATCTGCTGAAGGCAAGCGTCTGCCTCGCTATCTTTTACGGCATGTACCTGCTGCTTTTCAGGGGCCTTACTTTTTTCCGGTTCAACAGGTTATATCTTCTGACAGGATTAGCGGGATCGTTTATTATTCCTGTTCTCAAATTGTCTTTGTGGACAAATTCTTACCCGGCAAGTACCTCACCAATGCTACTTGAAACCTTTGGTGAATCTTTTGACTTGCATGCAATCGAAAATACAACAAACGCGATACAAAGCACTGATTATGGTTTCATTATAATGCTGGTCTATTTCGCAGGGCTTGGCTTCATGCTTTGCAGAATTCTATATTTTCTTATGAGAATTATAAAGATCCAAAAGCATTCGACCATCGTTGTGCATGAAGGATTGAAAATAATCAAGACAAAGGAATCTCATCCGTTTTCATTTTTCAATCTCGTTTTTGTGCCGGATTATAAAATTCATCCATTTATTCTTGAACATGAAAGAGCCCACATCCGGCAATTGCACTGGATAGATCTGCTATTGGCTGAAGGGGCGAAGTCATTACTCTGGTTTAATCCTATGATATATCGCTACAAGCGTTCTATTCAACTTCAGCATGAATACCTCGCTGATCATTTCACTATTGTTACAGGCGCGCATCCGGAACAATATCTCCACTGTATACTGAATCAATTGAAGGCAGAAAATACTTTTGAATTTACTAGTCCATTTTACTCCACATCCATTAAACAACGAATTGATATGATCACTAAAAACAAAACGTCCGTCCGATCGTCCCTGCGCTACCTTGTGTTGATACCAATGGTAAGCCTGTTATTGTTTGGTTTTTCTAACCGAACAAATCCATTAGTAACTGTAATTGAATCTGAAATTGAACCAACAGATGAAAACATTCCTTCTGTTGCTCCCGTAGAAATGACAAAGGTTGGAAATAACGGAAGTGGCTTTGGAAAACGCGTTAATCCATTCACAAAGAAAAAAGAATTGCATTCAGGAATTGACCTGCCTTTGCCTGAAGGGGAAAAAGTAATGTCTACTGCAGATGGTGTAGTCTTGCAATCTTTAAATGATACAAAAAGAGGCAACTACGTAGTTATAAAACATAGTGATACCTATACTACTTCCTATACACATCTTAAAAATGCCATTGTTAAAGTAGGCGATCCTATTAAAAAAGGAGAGACTCTTGGCTACGTTGGATCCACTGGGATGTCAACCGCCCCGCACCTCCACTATGAAGTGCTTAAGAATGGTCAAACCGTTGATCCTGCTAATTACCTGCCAAAATAGGATAACTAATTGCTCACACTTTTTCGGTGGTTCCAATGCCTGATGCCCAATGCCTCCAGTTTGCTTACCTTTGCAAACTTTTAACAGAAAATGGCAAATATCATAGCAATCGTCGGACGCCCCAATGTGGGGAAATCAACCTTTTTTAACCGGTTGGTAGAAAGCCGTGAGGCTATTATGGACGATATGCCAGGCGTAACACGCGACCGGCATTATGGGTACGCGCAGTGGATTGGCAAGTTTTTTACTGTGATCGATACCGGTGGGTATGTAACCGGTTCCGACGACAAATTTGAATCTCAAATACGCCGACAGGTAGAGCTTGCTATCGAAGAATCTACCGCAGTGATTTTTATGGTTGACTGCCGGGATGGACTTACGGGTTATGATAAAGAGTTCGCCAACATTATCCGCAAATCAAAAAAGCCTGTATTCATTGCAGCCAACAAGGCAGACACACCGGATAAAACTTCTCTTGCCAGCGAGTTTTATGTGCTCGGTATGGGTGAAGTTTATCCCATCTCTTCCGAGAATGGTGGTGGAACAGGAGAGTTGCTCGATGCGCTTGTAAAAGTTTTTGAAGTGGAAGATGTGGAGAACCCCAACGCGGGCATTCCAAAAATTGCAATCCTCGGCCGGCCGAATGTTGGAAAGTCATCTTTTCTAAACGTGTTACTGGGTGTTGAGCGAAGCATTGTAACGGATGAAGCTGGCACTACCCGTGATGCCATTCACTCACGGTACAGAATGTTTGGTAATGATTTTATACTTATTGACACTGCCGGTATTCGCAAAAGAAGCAAGGTACATGAGGACATTGAATTCTATTCAGTGTTGCGGGCATTGAGAGCATTGGAAGAATGCGATGTAGCCATCGTCGTTATTGATGCTCAGCGTGGAATGGAACACCAGGATATTAGTATTCTCTCCCTGGCTCAGAAGCAGGGCAAAGGCATGGTGATCATGATGAATAAGTGGGACCTTATCGAAAAAAATAGTAAGACAGCTGATAACATCCGGAAGGAGATGGTTGAAAAGCTTGCTCCGATGGACTATTTACCGATCATTTTTGCTTCTGCGCTGGAGAAGCAGCGTATTTTTCAAGTGGTGGAAAAGGCAGTAGAAGTTTATAAGAACAAGGTTAAAAAGATACCGACATCTCAATTAAATGATGCTTTGCTCCCCGAAATTATTCACTACCCACCAGCAGCAACCAAAGGCAAGCACATACAGATAAAGTATATTACTCAGGTCAACGCGGCTACGCCAACGTTTGCATTCTTTTGTAACCTTCCACAATATATCCAGGAATCATATCAGCGCTTTTTGGAAAACAAGCTTCGCGAAAACTTTGATTTTACCGGAGTACCCTTAAGGCTGTTTTTCAGAAAGAAATAACGCCTTTTGGCTGCCAGGTCAAATTTTTAACCTTCTTTCAGCGAATAGCCAAAATTTTCCGGATGGATGCCTTAAAATCGGCCTTTCCTTCTATCTTTGCGTCGAATTTTAAAACCTGTAAACTATGAAAAAAGTATTCGGATTAATTATGGTCGGCACTTTGGCTTTGACTTTTGTTGCTTGCGGCAGCAAAGCTAAAGAAGAAGCTGCTGCCAAGGCAAAGGCTGATTCTACAAGAGTAGCTGACTCTGTAGCAAACGTTGTGGCTATGGAAGCTGCTGCTGCTAAGGCAAAAGCTGATTCTACAATGGCCGCAGACATGGCAAAAGCAAAAGCTGATTCAATAGCGGCTGCTTCCATGACTAAGAAAAAGAAGTAATCTCTTGACGAAGAGATTTTCCCGGGAAAGGCTTTAGCATCTAAAGCCTTTTTTTTATTTCCTTTACTTTCTATGGAACCGGTACGTTTCTATTCTCTTTTACAAAAACACGTTCCCGCTACGGCGCTTCCCTATTGCTTTCAATTGTGGCAGAAGTATCCGTTCGACTTTAAACTCAGGAAGAAAAGAATCTCCAAAGTTGGAGACTTCACTTGCCACCATGGAAAGACCCCGCGCATCACGATCAACCATGATAGTCATCAGTATCTTTTCTTAATGACATACATTCATGAGGTAGCTCACCTTGTGGTTCATCAAAAACACGGATGGAAACTAGAAGCTCATGGTACAGAGTGGAAAGAGACATTTAAACAATTGATGGCTCCTGTACTTAATGTTGAAATTTTTCCTGCCGCTCTTCTCTCCATATTAGTAAAACACATGGCTGATCCCAAAGCTTCCAGCTTCTCGGATTCGATGCTAACCCATGCACTTCGTCAATACGACGAACAACAAAAATCAGTAACGCTTCTCTCTGACATTCCCGAAGGAAGTATTTTCGGGTTGCATGGTCGTTGGTTTAAGAAGGGATTACTCAAAAGAACGCGGGTGCTTTGCCGTGAGTTGAATACGAAGCGTAATTATTTAGTACCGGCGGATGCGCCTGTGGAGGGTGCGCAGTTAAGTTTGCTGTAAAAGCAATCGGTGAGCGTTAATCAGTAATCGGTTGTGCGATCAAGTTAACAGTTGACAAAGGGCAATTAACAAAGTATCTCAATACCTAGATGCTAGATTGTAGACTGAAGGAATCCAGAATGTCGGAATCATTACGGCCCTAACCTCCGTTGTATTAACGCGCTCACCAATTCAAATAAGCGGTTTGGGTGAAGCGTACGCCACTCATCAATCTGCAGCGTGCCGCCCATATTAATATATTGATCAACCCGAAACCGGCGCATCTCATCCTGAACGAATTCAGGGAAACTGACAGCGGCAATCCAACCATTCCCCTCCTCGGCTTCTTCAAACCATTCTTCATAGTAGGAATCGTCCGAGCCATGAAAGTTGAGAATGTTTTCCCCGATAAGAATAAATTTATTAATTCCCTCTGCCATTAACACCTCAATAAAATTCCGCTTCAAAAGCATAATATCATTATTGATAGCGTCATTCCATTCTCCAATAAATTCGAGGATCACGAAGTTCTTCTCATAGTTTATGAAAAGGACTTTCAGATAAAGGGTTTCTGATTCAAATGAGTCCCAGGCAGGATGAATGTAATAACCATAAATATTATCCTGCAGCAAATCGTAATTATACTCTTTTCCGAAAAATGGAGAACGTTCATCAAAAGAAGAATCGTAGTATTTCAGCCAGTTATAATATGGCTCTATATTGTGCATTACTTTTTCCCCGCGATAGCTTTCCTTACTGATCCAAACTCTTTCAGAAGTTTTTCAGCTTCAAATTCATTCACCCCCAGTTCAGCCATGATCATCCTTGTACCGCGATCAATGAGCTTGTTATTTGTAAGCTGCATGTCCACCATTTTATTTCCTTTCACACGACCGAGTTGAATCATCACGGATGTAGATATCATATTCAATACCAGTTTCTGCGCCGTACCTGCCTTCATACGCGTTGAGCCCGTGACAAACTCCGGTCCAACAACCACTTCTACTGGAAAGTCAACATTCTCAGCAAGCTCGCTTTTTGTATTGCATACGATGCAGCCTGTAACAATATTGTGTGATCTGGCATCCTTAACACCTCCGATAACATAAGGAGTTCGTCCGGACGCTGCAATGCCAATAAGCACATCACCGGAATTGATGGAAAATTTACCCAAATCTTTCCAGGCCTGATCGACATTATCCTCAGCATGTTCTACTGATTTACGAATCGCAGAATCTCCACCTGCAATAAGACCTATAACCTTTCCCTGCTCCATTCCATACGTAGGAGGAATTTCAGAAGCATCAACAACACCAAGCCGACCGCTGGTACCGGCACCGATATAAAACAATCTGCCCCCAACCATCATTTTCTCCACAATTGCATTTACCAATAATTCAATCGCTGGAATAACTTTCTCAATTGCCAGCGGCACCGTCTTGTCTTCACGGTTTATGTTGACAAGAAGATCATGAACACTCATCTTTTCGAGATGATCGTAGTGAGAAGATGATTCGGTTGTTGTCAAAACATCAATTGTTTAAGAACCAAAGTTCAGATTATTTTTAGAAATATCTAACGCTGCAATGCACGCGAATTCGACTACTGACTAACGTGAATACATTTCCCGCAGAAGTTCGCAGATTTCGCCCACGCGGAATTTCTAGAATTCCGCGGAAACCTGCGGGAAATGTATTCAGTTTCATCTTTCAAAATTCTGATGATACAACGTAAGACCCGCTATCGGTGCTTCCAGTATATTTTTAACAGCGATGCCCTTATCGCTGGCAACTTGTCGCAATAAATCGCTGTAATAAAAAGCAATCGAACCTACGAAATGAACTTTAAGATTCTTATAACCCTCATAGGCCATCACGTTGTTTTCATAAAATTCCGAAAAACTATCGTACACGAGTTTATAGCAATATGGTTCTTTCAAATGCTGAAAAATGAATTTGGAAAATGTCGCCAGAAAAGTGCTCGGCTTCTCCTGCTGATATATTTTTTCAAGGAATTCCTCGCGTGTAAATGGAAAGCGCTTATGAAATTGTTCTGCTAATGGGGCGGGCATTTTTTTTCGTAAGTAATCAAATAAAAGCTTTTTGCCGATGCTGGCCCCAGATGCTTCGTCGGCCAATATCCAACCAAGGTTCGCCACCTGTCCCGTTATTTTTTCTCCATCATATAAACATGAATTGGAACCTGTGCCAACAATGCAGGCAATCCCAGGTTCGTGACCACATAAGGCACGCGCTGCCGCCAACAAATCCCATTCAATCTCTACCTTTGCTTTCGGAAAAAACTCCAAAAAAGTTTGCCGCACCAAATCCTGATTCTTTTGAGAGGAAACACCTGTGCCATAAAAGAAAATTTTCTCTACCGTCTCATTTACGATTGGAACTAGTGCTTCCTTGATATTTTTCCTGAGATCTTCCATGGGTTGGTAATATGGATTGAAGCCCGCACAATTTGCCTGCCCGATCTTTCCGTCAGCACCCAGCAACCGCCAATCAATTTTCGAACTCCCGCTATCTGCAATGATTATCATATTAACTACTTTGTCAGAACCCAGAACCTAGAACTTCAGTATCCCCACAACTTTAAATTTACTAAAAACCTCTTCCGTATGGGGTGCATCTTTCAATTCATCAGTCAGATCCTGTCCCGCCCAATGCTCATAATGTTTGCCGTCCCTCCACAACCGCGAACTTGATACGTCATATACTTGTCCTTTGAATGCTACCCATACTTCCGGTTTATCCTGTCCGTTTCGCAAAGAAAGTTGAGTCAATGTGATTTCTTTCAAAGCATCCATTATCGTGAGGTGAGATGTTGAAAGTCCTTGACGATCGTGTATAAAAACTTCACGGGAGGTAAATCAGTTTCAATACCAAGAAGTGATTTTATTTTTTCGGTAACGGCCATCACGGGTTGTGTATTACCTGAAGTGCGATTCACCTCAAGTGCCCTTCTTATCAATTCGATGTCATTTTCATTTAATTGTACTACCTGCGGAAAAGAAGGTACATATTCGGCATCCTGTGGAACAAATACATCAGCTGCTGTAACAACTGATTCATTAATCAACTTTATCACAGTCGTTCCTGCTACCATATCGCCCAATCGTTGACCTTTTTCACCTATTGCAATA
>JANYDR010000154.1 GCA_025363495.1 Cyclobacteriaceae bacterium
TAACTTTACACTCTTTATATATTTTATTATTGAAATCGCCCTACATATAGAGCGATTTTTTCCTTTTGCGGGCACATCTCCTTAATCAAATTGCAATCGATTACGAGTTTAAAAATTTAGCTTCTTAGATAATTAGTGGCAGGAAAGGCCTATTTTATCCCCATCACATCAATAGAGTAATCATTCAACTTCTGCAAACGATTTTTAAGATTAAAAATCAAGTTTTCTTACAACGAACGGTCTCGCTCAAAAGTTGCCCCTACATTTACATCATAATCAAACAAAGAAATAAACAACTAACATTATGAATGCAAAATTATTCCTGGCAGCCATGATTGTACTGGTAAGTACAGCGGCTTTTTCTAACGGACCTGGTCCCCGCATCGCGGTAGTGAATCAAAAAAATGCTAGTACCTTTAAGGTTATCTACGAAGGTTCTGAAGCTGGTAAAGTGAAAATGACTATCTTCGATAAGAACGATAACGTTGTTTTTGCTGAAACTACAAAGACAGCTGGCGGCTTTATCCGCAATGTGAATTTCGAAGGCATGAACCCTGGTGAATACACAATCGAAATTGCTGATAAAGACGGCAAACAAGCTCAAAAAGTAACGTATGCTAAAAAGACATCTGTTCAGAATGTTCAGATCTCTAAACTTGCATCAAATGAGTCGAAGTATCTCCTCTCCGTTGCATGCACAGGCACACAGGAACAAATAAGCGTTCGGATTTTTGACGGTGCCAATAACCTGGTGCACACGGAATCCAGAACGATTAACGGAAACTTTGGATTAGTGTATAACCTTGCTGACGTTGCGGGTGTGCCTACTTTCGAAGTAGCTGATAACACTGGTGCTATACGCACTATCCGTTACTAAGCTTAACCTAAACTGTAAACTAAAGAAGCCCCGTTCCAGCAATGGAACGGGGCTTTCTTTGTAAGCTCAAATTGTAACCGAATGCTGAGCCGGAGTAAACAAGCTTTCAACTTTCAGCTTTCAACTTTCAACTCGATTCACATATTTCTCCGATACTGTCCTCCAACCCCAAAGAGTGCCCGTGTTATTTGTCCAAGCGAACAGACTTTACAAGACTCCATTAAGGCCTCAAATATGTTCTTATTCAGAATAGCCGCTTCCTGGAGTTTTTCCTGATGAACGCCAGCTTCCCCCTGAAATCCGTGAAGGGCACGAAGCATTTTAATTTGATATTCTTTCTCCTCGGTGGTAGCTCGGATTACTTCTTGTGGTACAATGGTCGGAGAGCCTTTGGAACTCAGGAAAGTATTCACCCCAATAATGGGATATTCGCCTGTATGCTTTAAGGTCTCATAATAAAGACTTTCTTCCTGAATTTTCCCTCGCTGGTACATTGTTTCCATTGCACCCAACACACCGCCACGCTCGGTAATCCTGTCAAACTCCAAAAGAACAGCTTCTTCAACAAGGTCTGTAAGCTCTTCAATGATAAACGACCCCTGTAATGGGTTTTCATTTTTGGCAAGTCCTAACTCCTTATTAATGATTAACTGAATGGCCATTGCACGGCGGACAGACTCCTCTGTCGGAGTGGTAATGGCTTCGTCATAGGCATTTGTATGGAGGGAATTACAATTATCATAAATCGCATAAAGTGCCTGCAGGGTGGTTCGGATGTCATTGAAATCTATTTCCTGAGCATGAAGTGATCGGCCGGAAGTCTGAATATGATACTTCAACATCTGGCTCCGGGCATTAGCGCCATACTTGTTTTTCATTGCTTTCGCCCAAACTCTTCTGGCCACACGTCCAATGACGGAATACTCAGGATCAATGCCGTTGCTGAAAAAGAAAGAGAGATTAGGAGCAAATTCATTAATGTTCATTCCCCGGCTCAGGTAATATTCCACGTAAGTGAAGCCGTTAGACAGGGTGAATGCCAATTGTGAAATTGGATTGGCGCCGGCCTCTGCAATATGATAACCTGAGATAGATACAGAATAAAAATTACGGATATTATTGTCAATGAAATATTGCTGCACGTCACCCATCAGCCGCAGGGCAAACTCTGTTGAGAAAATGCAGGTGTTTTGAGCCTGATCTTCTTTTAGGATATCAGCCTGAACGGTTCCGCGAACCTGCAAAAGTGTTTCTGCTTTGATCTTTTCGTAGACTTCTTTCGGAAGGACCTGATCGCCCGTCACACCAAGCAGCAACAAACCAAGACCATCGTGTCCCTTTGGTAAAGGCCCTTGATAATGTGGCCTTTCGGAGTTTTTGTCTTTGTAGATCTTTTCAATTTTTGCCGTGACTTCTTTCTCAAGTCCATTCTTGCGAATATAGATCTCGCATTGCTGATCGATCGCAGTATTCATGAAGTAACCCAGCAGCATTGGTGCGGGACCGTTAATCGTCATCGATACTGACGTCTTAGGATCTGAAAGATTGAAACCGCTGTATAATTTCTTTGCATCGTCAAGACAGCAAATGCTTACGCCGGAGTTGCCAATCTTTCCATAGATGTCGGGACGATAATCAGGATCATTGCCATATAAAGTAACGGAGTCAAATGCGGTTGATAAACGTTTTGCGGGAGTAGTTAAACTTACGTAGTGAAATCTTCTGTTCGTACGCTCGGGACCGCCCTCTCCGGCAAACATTCGGGTAGGGTCTTCACCTTCACGCTTGAATGGATAGATGCCTGATGTGTAGGGAAATTCTCCCGGTACATTCTCCTGAAGAGTCCATTTTAATAGATCACCCCATGCCTCATATTTTGGAAGAGCGATCTTAGGTATTTGGAGGTGAGATAGTGATTCAGTGTGTGTTTTAATTCCAATTTCTTTGTCTCGTACCTTAAACTTAAAAACAGGTCCTTTGTATTGTTCAATTTTTTTTGGCCAATCTTCCAGCAGTTTCCAGTTCTTTGGATCGAGATTTAATTTGAGTCGTTGAATTTCTTCAGTCAGTTGACTTTCCAATGAAGCATAGGATCCATCCCTCTTAACTTTTAGATGGTCAA
>JANYDR010000176.1 GCA_025363495.1 Cyclobacteriaceae bacterium
TTCAAATTTTCAAATTTTCAAATTGACTATTGACCAATGAAGAACTACATCAAACACCACGAATGGCAAATCATCGAAGAAGGATTTGATCCACACCTAAACCGTATTTCGGAAAGCCTTTTCAGTTTGGGAAATGGTCGCATGGGCCAGCGCGCCAACTTCGAAGAAGAATATACCGGTGATACTCATCAGGGAAGTTATGTGGCTGGAGTTTATTACCCGGATAAGACAAGAGTCGGGTGGTGGAAGAACGGTTATCCTGAATATTTTGCAAAAGTCCTTAATGCGCCTGCGTGGATTGGTATTCATATCAAGATTGGAAGAGTCAGTCTTGATCTAGCGAAATGCAAAGTAACTGATTTCAGAAGAGTGCTTGATATGAAGCAAGGATTGCTGCATCGCAGTTTTACAGCGTCATTGCCCGGAGGTAAGAAATTGAAAATTGATGCAAAACGATTCTGCTCGATGGCGGATGGGGAAGTTGGTGCGATACGTTATTCAGTAACACCTGTTAATTTTTCCTCAGCAGCGACGATTACGCTGAGCATAGATGCCGATGTTGTTAACAAAGACTCTAATTACGATGAGAAGTTCTGGACAGAAATTTCCAAAGAGTCGTCGGCAGGACTTTCCCTCGTAACAGCAGAAACAAAGAAAACTTTTTTTCACGTCGCTACAGGGATGACGTATTCGATTACATCGGATGGTAAAGCGGTGAAAGGAAAAGTGAAGGCCAGTCGTCGTGAGCAATATGCCGACAATGAAGTTACTATAAGATTAAAAATAGGAGTGGAGACGGTGATTTATAAATATGGGGTGGTGCTCTCATCGGAAAATCATCCCAAGCCGAAACTCGCTCAGCTTGCTAAAAAGAAACTCAAAGACATCAGAACAAAGGGTTACGATAAACTATTTGCTACGCATGCAGATGTATGGGCTAATACCTGGCAGAAGTGCGACATTACTATTGAAGGAGATGCCGCGGCTCAACAGGGAATTCGTTTCAATATTTTTCAATTGATGCAAACCTACACCGGTGCCGACGAACGTCTGAACATCGGACCGAAAGGATTTACGGGTGAGAAATATGGTGGTAGCACCTATTGGGATACAGAAGCGTATTGTTTGCCATTCTATTTGGGAACATCTGATCCGAAAGTAGCGCGTAATCTTTTGGTGTACCGTCATAAACATCTGCAGAAAGCCATTGAGAACGGCGCCAAGCTTGGTTTCACTGATGGAGCAGCGTTGTATCCGATGGTGACAATGAATGGCGAAGAGTGTCACAATGAGTGGGAGATAACATTCGAGGAAATCCATCGCAATGGTGCTATTGCTTATGCGATTTTTGATTATATCCGGTATACCGGTGATGAAGAATACCTCTTTGAATTCGGCTTGGAGGTTTTGATTGGTATATCCCGTTTCTGGGCGCAACGTGTTAACTGGTCGGCTGACAAGCAAAAGTATGTCATGCTGGGAGTGACAGGACCAAATGAATATGAGAACAACTCCAGCAACAATTGGTACACCAACATGTTTGCCGTTTGGACGTTGAATTATACACTCAAGGCAGTAGAGCAAGTCAGGAAACGCAATACGGCGCGTTATGATAAGATTCTCGCTAAGGCGAAGTTCAATGAGAAAACCGAATTAGCGAAGTGGAAAGATATTGCTGATAAAATGTATTTCCCTGAAGACAAGCAGCGTGGTGTATTCCTCCAACAAGATGGATTTTTGGATAAAGAATTATTAACGGTAAAAGATCTCCGGCCTCAGGACCGTCCTTTGAATCAGAAATGGTCGTGGGACAGGATACTTCGCTCATGCTTTATTAAGCAAGCCGATGTGTTACAAGGATTTTACTTCTTCGAGGAGCAATTCAGCAAAGATCAACTCAAACGCAATTTCGATTTCTATGAACCAATGACAGTGCATGAATCATCGCTATCTCCGTGCGTTCATGTGATCCTGGCTTCGAAGCTTGGATATAAAGAAAAGGCATATGAAATGTATCTGCGCACTTCACGCCTTGATCTTGATGACTATAACAACGACACAGAGGATGGTTGTCACATTACTTCAATGGCTGGAACGTGGATGAGTGTTGTGAAAGGTTTTGGGGGGATGAGAGTGAATGATGGTAAGATCCATTTGACGCCTTATATACCGGATCAATGGAAATCATAGTCGTTCCGATTAGAATTCAGGGGAAGGGTTATCAAAGTGAAGGTTTCAAAGGATAAAACTGAAGCAGTGCTAGAGTCTGGTGAACCGATGGAGATTGTAATGGATGGGAAGGTTGTGCAATTGAAGAGGTGAGTGAAGGGTAATCAGTAAGCGGTAATCTGTGATCGGTAGACTGGGTTATGGGGCGGCGCTTGTAGCGCGTTCCGGTGTGCTCTGATAGGTTGGGAGATTCCCCGAATCTATTTAGTCGTCCCTTAAAAACTCATTTTCAGGAAAAATTGATATTTGAAGACTTTTAGCAGAGCTTCAAAAAGTTGAGCCAAAAAGACAAGTGGATTTACTTTCCACTTGTTGATCATTCGTTTGAAGTTCATACC
>JANYDR010000178.1 GCA_025363495.1 Cyclobacteriaceae bacterium
CTTCCATGTGGAAAAGCCGATGGCGCGCCAAAAGATGCAAATGCTCCCCCGGATGCACCAAGCTTTGAGTGAGCTTCTGAAACGATGTTTGAAAAATCTCCTTGTGACATTCCTTCGGTAAGCATGGAGACGGCTACTTTATAGGCTTCAATGGTAATATCATTTGCTTTTTGCATCAATGCAATCTCTGCCGGACTCTTTATCATTCGACATGTTGCCGTGACTGAGTTTGCAATCTCATATTGAAGATGAGAAGCTTCCTTTCGTATTCCATCAAATAAAAAGAAACGCACGCGTTCTTCCATTCCAATTTTGCCAGTACGAATTCCAAAATCTGAAAATATCTGAGCGACTAATTTATATGGACTTTCATGCTCTTCCCATGTGCGGACGTCCGTTCCGATTTTAATTAATTCGCGAATTCGTTCTTCTTCGAAATGAGGACCGACATACTTTACTTCTCCCTTGCGGGGAATGATTGCTGCCATCATACGTTCGCTGTTACCCCATTTCAGGCCCGTGAAATATTCCATGCTGGTGCCACCATCAAGGTAGATAGCGTCTATATTCATTGCAGTCATCAGACTTTGAGCATGTTCGATCCTGGCTTTTCGTTCGTCGATGGAAATGGGAACAACATCTTTGGTCATGGAGGTCAATCCATCCAGCGGGGATTTCTTAACAGCTTCTGCTTTCGGTTCGCAGCTGGAAAGTCCTGATAAAAGCGTTGCACCACCGGCAGTTACTGCGGATGCCTTGAGAAAGTTTCTACGATTGATTGACATGGGGGATTGGTTAGGAACGTGGTAAAATTAAGATTTTATGAAAGACGTGCAAGATCGATTATATGACTTAGTTAATGACCCCAGGATATTGAGAAAAGCTTTCGTCCCGATGGGACGACGAGGCGGCGGCGATTATTACGTTACAAAGCTTAAGCCCCGCTGGGGCTTAGTAAGGTGCGCCAACTATCTCGAGGGTTTAGCATTGTCCATCAGCTTGGATTTGGATAAGCTGCCGAAGGTGGCCTTTGCGTTCTTATTCAGAGTAAAAGCTCTGCGCACTTTGCGAGTTCACTCTGCGACCTTTGCGGTTAAATGCATTTGGAGTTAAGACTTACTTTTTATCAAAAACTCTTAGATTCTCCAGCAAGAAAAAATAAAAATAAGAGTTACATTTTAGCTTCAATAAACCATCATGAATAAAATCTACTCACTTTTAATACTATTGGCTATCAGCCAGACATCTTTCTCACAAAGCTTCTCATTAGAGGCTATCAAAAGTTATCCTTTCCCGACCGAATTAACAGCCTCTTCCCAGGGATCACGCATTGCCTGGGCGTGGGAGGAAAAAGGAATCAGAAATGTATATGCCGCCGAAGGGCCTGATTTCAAACCGCGTAAGCTGACTAATTATTCACAAGACGATGGCCAGGAAATTACAAGCCTTTCGATTTCTGCCAACGGTCAATGGGTTGTTTTTGTACGGGGAGGTGATCATGGATCAAACTGGGATGATGAACTTCCGGTCAACCCTATGTTTAGCTCTTCGCCGTTGAAGGTAAGAGTGATCAGTATTCCTTTTGCAGGAGGAGAAGCGAAAACCTTATCGGAAGGTGATGCTCCCGTCATTTCACCAAAGAGTGATGTGGTAGTATTTATAAAAGGCAATCAGACATGGACTGCTCCGATTGATGGTTCGGTTGAAGCAAAGAATCTATTTACTACAAGAGGAACCGTTAGTTCACTTGAGTGGTCACCAGATGGATCGCGTCTGGCATTTGTAACGTCAAGAAATGATCATGCTTTCGTAGGAGTATTTACAAACGCAGAAACACCAGTTCAATGGATAGCACCTTCATTCACCCGTGATGGATCACCACGCTGGTCGCCCGATGGAACACGCATCGCATTTATCCGAACACCCGGAGCAGGAGGAGCTCCGGATTCAGTTTTAGGTAGGCGTCATCAGGCATGGTCTATCTGGACTGCTGATGTAAAGACAGCGAAAGCGACGCAACTTTGGAAAGCACCCGAGACCTTAGCAGGATCATATCCAACGACGCATGGACAAACGAATTTACATTGGGCAGCAGGAGAACGCATTACATTTTTATCTTATCATGATGGCTGGCCACATCTTTACTCGATTGCTTCTCAGGGTGGCGCTCCGTTGTTATTGACGCCTGGTAATTTTATGGCAGAATATATCAAGCTTAGTCCGGATAAGAAGTCGCTTGTTTTTTGTGCGAATGCAGGCCCGGATAAATTGGATATCGATCGGCGTCATGTCGTGCGTGTGCCGGTAGATAAAGCTGCAGCAGAAGTGTTAACTCCTGGAGCAGGTTTGGAATGGACGCCCGTTGTGGTGGGTGATGGATCAAGTGTTGTATGCATCAGTGCTACAGCACAACGTCCTCCATTGCCAACGGTGATTGTCTCTGGTGCAAAACTTTCATTGAAGTTGATCGGACAGGAGTTTATTCCAAAAGAATTTCCGGAGAAGAGTTTAGTGATTCCAAAACAAGTTGTTTTCAAATCTCCCGATGGTTTTACAATTCATGGTCAGTTGTTCGAACCTGTTGGAGTTACCGGAAGGCGACCAGCAATTGTTTATGTTCATGGAGGACCGCCACGCCAGATGCAGTTGGGCTGGAATTATTCTGATTACTATTCAAATGCGTATGCGTCCAACCAATATCTCGCGAGTCTCGGATTTACGGTGCTGGTAGTAAATTATAGATTGGGAATTGGTTATGGTTATGAGTTCCATCGTCCGGCGAATGCGGGTAACGCAGGTGCCTCAGAATATATCGACATAAAAGCAGCAGGAGAGTGGCTTGCTGCTCAACCACAAGTTGAAGCAACTAAAATTGGTATTTATGGTGGTTCGTATGGAGGATTTCTTACGGCGATGGCGTTGGGAAAAGATTCCAAACTCTTTGCTGCCGGTGTTGATATTCACGGAGTACATGACTGGACAATCGACAGAACAAGAGATGTAATCTACCCTGATAAATTTGAACGTGCTCCCGATGCAGAAAAGGCATTGAAAGTAGCATGGGAGTCATCGCCGACAGCCTACGTTTCAACATGGACTTCGCCTGTGTTGATTATTCACGGTGACGATGACAGGAACGTAAGATTCAGTCAGAGTACAGATCTAGTCCAGCGACTGGAGAAAAAAGGAGTTCCGATTGAGACACTTGTAATTGTAGATGATACGCATCATTGGATGAAGTGGGGGAATGCGGTGAAAGTTTACGGAGCAACTGCGGAATACTTTAGCAGGAAATTGAAGAAATAATTGGAAAGCTTAAAGTTTAAAGCTGAAAGCGTAAAACTTGAGTACCCAGCTTTACGCTTTCAGCTTTCGGCTTTAAACTTTAACTAAATCAAATATGCCAGGTATAATCCAAATTTATATTTCTAAGACTATTGGAACTGTTTCAATGAAGATTATTGAAGCGGCTAAACCCAAAGCATTATTAGTATTGGCTCACGGCGCGGGAGCGGGCATGGAACATTCATTTATGGAGTCGCTGGCAGAGGCGCTGAAGAATCATTCCATCACAACGGTTCGCTACAATTTCCCTTACATGGAGAAAAAGTCAAAGCGACCGGATCCTCCTGCCATTGCTGAAAAAACAGTAGAGGTCGTGATAAACAAGGTCCACGAATTATATCCAAAGCTTCCGTTGTTTGTCAGTGGCAAATCATTTGGAGGAAGAATGTCTTCACAACGGCTATCAAAAGAATCTCCTGAATTTGTAAAAGGAATTATTTTCGTTGGCTTCCCATTGCATCCTGCCGGTGCGCCAGCGATTGACAGGGCAACTCATCTTTCATCTATTAAGATTCCGATGCTGTTTCTCCAGGGGACAAGAGATGCTCTTGCTGAAATGAATCTACTGGAGCCTGTTGTGAAGAAATTAAAGACCGCTACGCTGAAAAAATTTGAAGGAGGGGATCATTCGTTTAAGGTGAAGGGGAAGATTGTTATAGATGAGATTGCGTTAACGATAAGGGATTGGATTGGGGAATTAATTTGAAGATTTGAAAATTTGAA
>JANYDR010000179.1 GCA_025363495.1 Cyclobacteriaceae bacterium
TTGGTCTTTCCTTTTCCATTATATAGGGTGGATTGCTCACAATAATATTAAATGAACCAAAGGATAAAGGATCATTCAGGATATCATGCGAATGGAAATTAACAATAGCATTTAGTCTTTTAGCGTTTTCTTTTGCGACTTCAAGCGAATTATCACGGATATCCGTTGCATGAACTGTTAGTAGCGGGACCTCCAACGCCATTGTGATAGCAATACAACCACTTCCAGTGCCGATGTCGATAAGTGAGGCACCCTTTTTAAATCTCCGTAAATATTTTTTTCCAAGATTTACTATGATCTCAGTTTCAGGTCTGGGTATGAGCACTGAAGGACTAACAAGAAATGTTCGCCCGTAAAAATCCGTCTCGCCTAATATATATTGCACCGGCTCATTATTATTTAATCTTATAATAACGTTTTCAAGAAGTTCTTTGTCAATTGCTTTTTCCTTGCCGGCCATTATATCGGTTCGCGACAAATGATAGTAATGTTCCATCACCCAAAACAGCATTGCTTCTTTTTCGGACGTATCGACCTCTAAAATCAAGTCATTCATCATTTCTGAAAAAAGTAGTTTTGAATTGGTCATTGGCAGATTTAAATACAAATATCTGATAACTATGGGATACTCCCTTTTTACATTTGATATTTGGTGATTAAAATTATTCCTCAAATTTTTCGAGAAACCTTTTCTGCCGTGACTACCGATGAGCTTTTTATGCGACGTGCCCTGGAGCTTGCGAAACTTGGGATAGGAAATGTTAGTCCAAATCCGATGGTTGGCTGTGTGATTATTTACAATGATATGATTATAGGTGAAGGCTGGCACAAATTGCATGGAGGTCCTCACGCGGAGGTCAACGCAGTAGAATCAGTCGTTGATAAAAGCCTGCTAAAAGAAGCTACTGTTTACGTAAACCTGGAGCCCTGCGCCCATCATGGAAAAACGCCTCCCTGCGCTGACATGCTCGTTCAACTCAACATAAAAAAGGTTGTTATCTCCAATGTTGATACTAATGAATTGGTGGCAGGTAAAGGGATCAGAAAGCTTCAGAATGCCGGAATAGAAGTAGTTACAGGAGTTTTGCAGGAGGAGGGCAGGGAACTGAATAAGCGCTTCTTTACATTTTTTGAGAAAAAGCGACCCTATATTATTCTTAAATGGGCTGAAACAGCCGATGGATTTATTGCACGTGAAAATCATGAATCCAAGTGGATCAGCAATGGCTATTCCCGTCAATTGGTCCATCGCTGGCGGGCTGAAGAGGATGCGGTGCTTGTTGGAACGGGAACAGCACAATATGATAATCCGTCGTTAAATGTTCGAGAATGGTCGGGAAGAAATCCTGTGCGTTTGGTGAGTGATCATTTTCTCCGACTCAGTGATAAATTAAACCTATTTGATCGCTCACAACCTACCATACGATACAATATTCTAAAAGGCGAAGAGCATCAGAATCTTTTACTTGTCAAATTAAATGAAGGAGACTTCTGGCAGGAAATGATTCAGGATTTATATCAACGAAAGTTACAATCTGTAATAATCGAAGGTGGTGCTAAGACACTTGAGTTGTTTATAAATAATGGGCTGTGGGATGAAGCGAGGATCTTTAAATCTTCGCATTCATTTGGTAGTGGCATTTCTGCTCCCAGACTGCGGGGAACTCTTGTTTCAGAGCAAAAAATAATGAATGATAATCTCTCTGTTTTTTATAATGAATGATAAACCTGACGGATATTAATCTGAGCAATTCGTCACCAAGATCTGCGTGCATTCCTTCCCGTGCTTTGCGATTAACTGTATTGGGTAGAACGAAGACAATGTATTTAAGTTAGCAAGATTGCTTTACCCAACAGGGTCTTAGAATCTGCGGGAAATGCATTGCGTTTAGAATCTAAGGCACGAATTAAAACTTGATCACCACCTTTGCCCCAATCCCCGCCAGAAAATAGTTCGCTCTTGGTCGAAAGGCAGTATGCTTTTTATTATAGACATCAATAGCATGCTCCGCATGATGTTTAAATGCCCTGTTCAACGGAATAGATCCAATAATTAGCGCTGCTCCTCCTGCGGCGAAACCCCATTCCGGAGTCCCTCCGCCAATGGCAGATGCCACCGGGATAGCAATCATCACGACACCCGCAAATCCCATGATAGCAGCAATGCCAGAGTTTATTTTTGCTTTTTTAAATTCTTCGTATGCAAGAGGATCATCTTTCATAATGAACAATACCTGTTTCGGACTCACAGTAAAGACAGAGTCTTTCTCGGTATACTCAAACGTAGTGCTGCCAAAATTTTTATACATCGTTAAGCTCTGAGAAAAGGAAATGACGCAGAGAAGCCACAGCGGTAGTGTGACTACAATTCGTACGTACCAATTTTTAAGCATTATCAATGAATGAGGAAACTTTGAAGAGTTAATTAGGTAATTAAGCCATTCTCTTTGCTACCTCGTCCCAGTTAACCAGGTTCCACCAGTTGGTAACGTAGTCTGCACGTTTATTTTGATATTTCAGATAGTAGGCATGTTCCCAAACATCAAGACAAAGAAGAGGGGTTCCTTTTAATTCACTTACATCCATCATTGGATTGTCCTGATTCGGGGTGGACCCGATTTTAAGCTTGCCACCATCATTCACCAACCATGCCCAGCCAGAACCAAATCTTCCGATAGCGGCTTGTGAAAATTGCTCTTTGAATTTATCAATTGAACCAAAGGCTCCTGCGATAGCGTCTGTCGCTTTACCATTAGATGCTCCGCCAGCTGGCCTCATTACCTGCCAGAAAAAATTATGGTTCCACGAACCACCACCGTTATTGCGGGCTTTGGCAGAAAGCTTGGAGGCGTTCGCAAAAAAATCTTTTTCAGTTGCGTAGGAAATGTTTTCAGCGGCAATCGCTTCGTTTACATTTTTGATGTACGTAGCGTGGTGTTTTGTGTAATGAATCTCCATTGTCATAGCATCAATATTCGGCTCTAACGCACCGTATGCATAAGGGAGTGGTATTTGAGCAAATTTTAAGCCGCCATCAGCTGCCGTAGCGAAATCGCTGTTCATTAATAAGGAAGAACCCACTGCTGTTACAGCTGTCATCTTCATGAATTTTCTTCGATCAATGTTTTTCATAATAATGCTTTTTAAATGTTTATATACAAAAACCAGGCCCGGGTATCGCCAAACAGGTAAGGGTTGGGTAGGTCATTCAAAGGTAGATCGTACGAAGACGGAGTAAATTTACCCAAAAATATTTAGCTTTAGTGTATTAAAAAGTCCTGATTATGGCTGATATACTTTATGATAAAATACCGTCACTTGATCTGGCAGACTTTACCGGCGGTGACCCGGTAAAAAAGAGGAAATTCGTTGAGGACCTTGGTGCAGCCTATAATAGCATTGGTTTTGTTGCAATAAGGAATCATTATCTTACCGATGAACTTTCAGCCAAACTGTATGAAACCATTAAAAAGTTTTTTAGCCTTTCCGACGATGCGAAAAAGAAATACGAAATCCCTGAACTTGCTGGTCAGCGTGGTTATATAGGTAAGGGAAAGGAACATGCAAAAGGCCGCAACACTGGAGATTTAAAGGAGTTTTATCATGTTGGTCAGATGGTGGAGGATGATGATCCAATCAAAAAGGAATATCCCGATAACATTTGGCCAGAGGAGCTTCCAGCATTGCAGGAAGTTGGTCAGGACGTTTACAAAAGGTTGGAAAAAACTGGCATCCAGATGCTGCGTGCCATTGCTCTTTATCTTGAGTTACCTGAAAATTATTTTGATGGCAAAGTACGTCACGGCAATAGCATTCTAAGGCCTATTCATTATTACCCAATTGAAAATCCTGACTCGGTTCCCGCAGATGCAGTACGCGCAGCCGAACATGGTGATATTAACCTTATCACATTATTAATGGGCGCAAGTGCTGATGGCCTTCAGGTTCTTCGCCGGGATGGCAAGTGGATACCGATTACTGCATTACCTGAACAACTTGTGGTTAATGTAGGTGATATGCTGGAGCGACTAACCAATAAAAAACTTAAGTCAACAATCCATCGTGTTGTAAATCCTCCCCGTGAGTTGATGAATTTGCCACGATACTCAATCCCCTTCTTTATGCATCCAAGAAGTGAAATGAGTCTTGCGGCGTTACCGGGATGTGTTGATGCAAGTCATCCAAAGCTTTGGGATGACACTACCGCTGGAGAATTCCTTAATCAGCGCTTGAAGGAAATCGGCCTTAAAAAATAAGGCCATTGTACCAGCAAGTCCGATATCTAGTTTTCTTAAAAGATGTGCTTATTCTTTCTGTTAGCACCTTTGGAGGGCCTCAAGCTCATATTGCATATTTCTTAAAAATCCTCGTTCAGAAAAGAAAATATTTATCGGAAGAAGATCTGATTGAAATTAATTCTCTCTGCCAGGTTTTACCGGGTCCGACATCAACCCAAACGCTAACAGCGATAGGCTTTAAGCTTGGCGGTCCTAATCTTGCCTATCTTACATTACTGGTCTGGATTCTTCCGGCCGTTCTGATAATGATATTTGCAGCGGTCATTATGGAAATCTTTCAGGAAAGAAATGTTTCGCTATCATTTACTCGATTTGTACCTGCAATGGCCGTTGGATTTGTAAGCTATGCGGCCTACACGATGAGTATTAAAAGCGTTCATACCCGAACTGGAATTGTGTTAATGATTTTGGCAGCGGTGCTTTCATATTTTATTCGCTCACCGTTTTTCTATCCTGCATCCTTGATTGTGGCAGGTGTGATAACAGCGTTCAAATACAAAGCCCAGCCCAAAGAGGAAAAAACTCCGATTCTTATTCGATGGGAAAATTTCGCACTGTGGGCCGGTGTGCTGATCGTTGCTGCAACGTTGGGCGCTTTGACACATAACTTACCGATACGTTTGTTTGAAAATTTCTATCGCAACGGCAGTTTGATTTTTGGTGGCGGACAAGTATTGACACCCTTGCTGTATACCGAGTTTGTCGAGCTTAAACACTACCTGACGTCGCGCGAATTTCTTTCCGGGTATGCTATCGCGCAATCAATACCGGGTCCGGTTTTTTCTTTCAGTGCATACATCGGAGCGCTCACAATGAAACACTCCGGAATAGGTGGTCAATTCGCGGGGGGGTTAATATCGGCAGCAGGAATTTTTTTGCCAGGGACTTTTCTCATCTTTTTTTTGATACGCTTCTGGGATAGTCTGAAAAAATACAGGGCCGTACGTGCATCACTTGAAGGCATCACAGCAGCTAGCGCCGGCTTAGTTGCAGCTGCGGCAGTCTTTTTGTTTCAGCCCTTGGACAATACATTTGCTACCTATGCCTTTACCGTGGGAACATTTGTTCTTCTCATGTTCAAAAGAATTCCTTCGGGATTGATAATTATCCTGGGATTGTTGCTGGGATATTTTTTATAGTTCAATTAATCAGCTTGTTTTCTTAGATTCCCGGATCATCTCAAGGTAAAAACTGCACTGCTAACACATCAAACAAAATCGACCTGATCAAAAGAATGCTTTGCCACCGATCGAACTGATTTTCACGGATGAAAGAATACTTTGTTGCCTCATCGGTAATCAATTATTGATTCCGGCATTGATCTGTGAAATCGAGTAATTCTATCTTACAAAATTATTGCATGCTAAAATCAGAATAAAAAATCTTGATCTAAAGACGAAATTTCCTTCATAGGTTCCGCGTCAATCTGTATGTACTTGATCTGTGTTAATCAAGTGGGAAATTTATTTATCCCCGGGTTGAACCTGCACTGACACTGACAAAAAGACCTGCTTCATTTCTGAGCAGGTCTGTAGTTGATGCTACGACTGCGAGTCCCTGCATCAATTCATAATAATAATAATGTTATCCTAACTTAAAGATAATCGGAAGTGTATAGCGTTGCTTAACAGCTTTACCACGCTGCTTACCAGGGTTCCATGAAGGAGCAGATTGGATAATCCGAACAGCTTCTTCATCACATCCTGCACCGATACCTTTGATTGCCTTTACATCAGAGAGTGAGCCGTCTTTGTTAATAACGAACTCCACAAACACACGACCTTCAATACCCATCCGTCGTGCCTGAGCAGGATACTTGATTTTTTCACCAACATATTTGTAGAACGCCTGCATGCCGCCTTTTGGAGTAGCAGATTCTTCCACAACAGTAAAAATTTCGTCTGATTCCTCCTTAGGCTCTTCTGCCTGTACAACGATCGCTTCAACCTTCGTATCGTCGGTTACTTCGACGTCGAGATTTACTTTGATATCGTCTTTAATTTCTTCTTCGTCAGGAACCTCCACTACAACCGGCTGCTGAATAACTGGCGCTGGGGGTGGTGGCTGCTCCGTTGGGGGAACTTCCAATGTTTCTTCAAACGTATCAGTTCTTTTTCCCGTGAGGTCAGCAATCCCTTCTTCATAGCTTTTCCATTCAAAAGCCATTACAATCAGGGACATCGTGATCAGCAGTCCAATGCTAAAGAAAAAGGTACTTTTCTTTGTCAAGTCTGCTTTTTCGGTCTTTTTCGCTTCCATACAAGTTCATGGTTTAAGGATTTCAAATATAGCAACAGAATCCGCTTTTGGCCAGATTGTCACATAAAATCAGGAAAAATTAAAAAAATTAACGACGGCTCCCGTAGAAAAGAGAAAAATAGACGGTAGGGAAGACATTTGAATTTGAGGCTGTTGGCATCAAAATAATCTTATTGAAATAGGTATCAAGCAGGAAACCTACTTCAAACCCGGTAACCTGGCTTTTATTGGTTCCCAATTCAAAATTCAAACCAGCTTTTAAGTTTACACCCATCTGAATTTTAGATTCACCCAATCCCTGAAATAAATTACCTGTTCCTAAAATGTTGTTGAAAGTGTGTGCAGGATTATTAGGATTGTACTGCTCCTTAACCGTTTGAAATGAGCCAGGATCCACTGAACGCTCAATGTAATACGGAGCAAGGATGCCAAGGGAAGGCCCGACTGCTGTAACCAATTTTATTTCTACTCCCTGTTGGGGAGCTTTTGTAAAAAGAATAAGGTCACGGCCATACTGAAATCGCAGAGCGTACAGGTAGTTGCTTTTACCAAAAATAAAATAGTTGCCAGTGTAATGAGAGGCTTTGCGCACTTCCTGAGAATGCTTTACGTTCATGATTTCAAGACCAAAGGTCTCCAGGGTCCTTTCGTTTAGCTT
>JANYDR010000217.1 GCA_025363495.1 Cyclobacteriaceae bacterium
GGTCACTGTGCCCTGGATTACTAAGCTATCTTTTGTCGTCTTTTGATCGCGCCAGATAAGTATAGCAACAACAATCAGGAAAATAGCTCCAAGACCACTGAAAATAGATCCAACAGTGAGACCCGTATCCATCTTACTAAATCCTTGCATGTTAAATCCAATTCGTTCCGGGAAAAATTCCAGTTCGATCGACTGAACCAATTCGGTTGCTTTTTTGAGATTGATCTGTTGAGTTTCACGAGCAAATTTGATCGCTTCAATTTTTTTCCCATTTTGAAGGTAATCGACAATCTTTAACTTATTTTCTGTGGAGATCATCTTTGGATAAGTAAGCGGGGGATTTAAAGATTATTTAAAAACGTTATCCGTTAATTGTTGTTAGTTAATCGTGAGTAAACCCAAATCTCACTAGCTTGTGGAAAAGTTATATATTACCCAACATTCATCATCAACAGATAACGAATAACGTCCTTATTTTTCCCATGAAGATAAATCTTTTTTTGATCCTGATTTTGCTAATAGCCGGGGCTTGCGCCGACAGCAAAGAGCTCCGTCTGCAAAAATTTCTTCTAAAAGGAAATCTTTCTTTAAAGGAGCATAGTACCGAACAAGCCATTTATTATTTTAATGAAGCTTTGCAAATTGATCCTTGCTATGTAGATGCGTTGAATAACCTTGGAACTCTTCACTTTCTCTCAAAACGGTGGGAGGAAGCTCTCCCATTTTATAACCGCGCGATTGTTTGTAGACCAGATTTTTTGCTGGCGTATTTTAATCGGGCTAATACATATTATGAGATGTCCGAATACTTTAATGCTCAGAAGGATATTGATAAAATAATCTCAGTGAAGCCTGATACGGCGGTGGCCTATTTTATGAAGGGACTCGTTGCCACAAAGATGCGTGACTTCAATGAAGCACTTCGGGCATTTGATCATGCTATTAAGCTTGATACTACGAATGTTGAGTATTGGGTGAATCATGGTACAGTGAATTATTATCTTCATCGATTTCCGGAAGCTGAACAAGATCTTGCCATTGCCGCGCAACTTAATCCGAACGAACCTAACATATACAATACGCTATCCATGATTGAGATAAGTCGCGGTCATCATGATCTTGCTTTAATTCAAATTGAGAAGGCCTTAAAGATTTCTCCTAACCAGCCATATTTTTTGAATAACCGGGGATTTATTTATTTAATGCAAAATCGATTGCCCGAAGCTTTAAAAGATATTGATGGAAGTATTTTGATGGATGCTGATAATGGATGGGCTTACCGAAATAAAGGAATATACAGATTACTCTCCGGAGATAACGCAAATGCGATAAGGTTATTAAAGCAAGGCTTGGCCATGGACTCGTTTATTGATAAAATTCATTTTTATCTTGGGATGGCATATTTGAAGAATAATCAAAAGATTGAAGCGTGTGAACAATTCAATTTGTCAGAGAAGGCAGGAGACAAAATGCTTACTGTGGACTTGTTAAAATCATGTCGCTAGAGATAGATAGTTTTATAAATAAGCTCACGGCTGATCTAAAAAGGTCGTTGCCTGGAGCCATCGCTCATGAGCCGTTGAGGGCCGTCCCCACTGGCGACTTACGTCCGAATTTTGCACACAAAACACCGCCAAAGCCGGGTAGTGTTTTGATTTTATTATACGAAGAGAATGGGCGATTATATTTCCCGCTAACACAGCGCGCGGATTATGTGGGTGCTCATGGAGGTCAGGTCAGTTTGCCAGGAGGTAAAACAGAAGGCGACGAAACAATAATTCAAACAGCCTTACGCGAAGCAAATGAAGAGATAGGTATAGATCCAACCAAAGTTGATGTCATTGGAATGTTAAGTCAATTCTTTGTGATTCCCAGTAATTTTATGGTAACGCCTGTTGTAGGGTTCTATCGTTCGAAGCCTGAATTTATTCCCGACCCTGTTGAAGTGGTGAAAACATTAAAAGGAAGTGTTGATGAGCTCATTAAAGATGACGCAGTTCATATTGGGGACATCGTGGCAGCCAAAATATATAAGATGCATGCGCCTCATTTTTTGATCGATGACCACATCGTGTGGGGCGCTACTGCCATGATGCTGAATGAATTCAGAGTGATCGTTCGTGGAATGAAATAAACCCCATGGCTTTAGTAGCGAGATTTAGTATGGCGATGATTGATAGCTCATGTACTAAAGATACGCATTAATGACTTTGTCATTGATGCTCCAGAACTTTGCCACAGATGACACAGATTTTCACGCCCGCCTGAACCGGAATGGGCAGGGAAGTAATGCAGCGAAGCTGCCATCCGTGAGTTTTGTTTATGACTTAGTGAGTGCGTTCTGTACTTGTCCGTGAAAATCTGTGTCATCTGTGGCAAAAAAATTCTGTCATGCAGTTTTTCCGGCAACCAGATTCCGCCATTTCATCCTATCCTAGAAAAATTCTCCCAGTCCAATATAAAATTGGAATGAATCCTTGCCTACTCCAAAGTCAAGAGTAAGATTAGTATTGGATTCTTTGTTGAATTTAATGCGTGCACCAATTCCTCCTGCAGGATTGATATATGAAAATTTGTTAGTGGTTTGCTCTGTAAGAGATTGAGCATTGAGAA
>JANYDR010000259.1 GCA_025363495.1 Cyclobacteriaceae bacterium
ATCAAATGGGCTGCCTCCGCCACCACCTCCGAAAATATCTCCAAACTGACTGAAGATATCATCCATGTTCATATTGGCTCCGCCTCCTCCTCCCATTCCTGGCCGGTTATGACCAAAGCGATCGTACTGCGTTTTCTTTTCCGGATTACTTAGTACTTCATAAGCCTCCGCTGCTTCCTTGAATTTTTCTTCGGACTCTTTGTTGCCAGGGTTTTTATCAGGGTGAAACTGGATCGCCACCTTGCGGTAGGCTTTCTTAATTTCTTCTGCTGTTGCTGATTTGCTTACGCCAAGTATTTCGTAGAAGTCTCTTTTTGCCATTGTTAACTAGTTGAGGGTGCGGGAGTATTGACGTGCTGATGTTTATGAGCCGGTTACCACTTTAGCGAAGCGGATTACCTTGTCATTCAACAGATATCCCTTCTCCACAACATCAACAACTTTGCCTTTCAATTTTTCTTCTGAGGGTACAGAAGTAATGGCTTCCTGAAGATCAGGATTGAATGATGAGCCCTTGCCAACTTCCATTATTTTGACTCCGTACTGTTCAAGTGTTTTTTTAAACTTATTTTGAATAAGAAAGAAACCTTCTGATTCTTTGTCGCTTTTGTCTTTGAATGATTTTTCACCACGTTCAAAGTCGTCAGCTATAGGTAATAGCGCTTTCAGCAGTTGCTCATTCGCGCCCTGGATCATTTCAAGTTTTTCTTTCGCTGTACGCCGACGATGGTTTTCAAACTCAGCGTAAAGGCGCATGTATTTGTCTTTGGCTTCTGCCAATTCGTCCTGCACTTTTTTTAAAGGGTCAGACCCCGTATTTGCTCCTGATTTAATTTCAGGCTCAAGAGACTGCATTGAAGGCGTTTCTGTGGTCAAATCTCCTGAATTCTCCAATTCGTGACTGTTATCTATCGTGTTTTCCATTTATGTCGTTGTGAATAATACGCAAATTGACAAGAATTTTGCCAAAAGGGGAAATGTGACATTGTGACGCTGGTGGAAATGAAGAATGAATGAATGCGATAACCCGAGCCGTGGGTATATCTTTTCTTCCAACCTCAAAGGCTTTCCAAAAGGTGCGTAAAGGTTGGGTAAAGGTTTTGCAAAGGTTGGGTAAAGGTTTGTAAAGGTTTCCTAAAGGTTTGTAAAGGTTTATGATGAGGCCAATCAGGGACATGATCCCAATTCTTATTATTATTCAGATCTCAGACTCTTCACTGGATTTGAAATAGCTGCTTTAACCGCCTGGAAGCTTACTGTCAATAACGTAATGATCAAGGCCCCTAAACCCGTTGTTAAAAAGATCCACGCTGATATTTCTGTATGATATTGATAGTGGTTCAGCCATTCATTTAAACCATAGGACGCGATTGGAATGGCGATGAGGCAAGAGATGAAGACAAGCGTAATAAAATCTTTTGAAAGCATTTGCCAAACACTTGCTACAGAAGCACCCATTACTTTTCTGATGCCGATTTCCTTCGTGCGCTGTTCGGCAACGAAAGACGCAAGACCGAAAAGTCCGAGACACGATATAAAGATGGCTAGGATTGCAAAGAGACTTGCAAGGTTACCGATGCGTTCTTCATCCGAGAATTTCCATCCGAACTCTTCGTCGACGAACAAATATTCAAAAGGTGAATTAGGATTATATTTCTTGAAGACTGCTTCGATAGCGCTGATCGCGGCGTGTATGGGGGCATCGGGTTTTATCCGCAAAGTGATAACTCCCAGGTATTTTCCCATAAAAAACATGGCAGGTTCAATTGGCTCATAAGGTGATTGGGTAACCATGTCGGCTGCTATTCCAATGATCGTGTAGTCCTTATCACGATATTTTACTACCTCGCCGATTGGGTTTTTAAGATTTACTATCCGGGCAGCTTCTTCATTAAGAATAATACCTGAAGAGTCGGACGTTATCTCTTTTGAAAAATCACGACCACTTACAATTTTCCAGTCGATCGTTTTTCCAAAGTCGGGAGTGATGTTTACGTTTCTAAAAAAAACCTGTAGCGCGGGATCTTTTCCTGGCCAGTCAAGCGAGTTATTATTATTGAATTGGGTAAGACGTTGTGATGACTCGGCCATATTTTCAACCACGCCAGTTTGAAACAGATCATTTCGTATCGCATCATAGTGACCCTGGAGGTCAGGAGTATTAATGTCTACTGAGATCAATCCGCTTTGTGAATACCCGACAGGACGATCTTTTGCATACTGGATTTGTTGAAAAATGATGATGGTACCGATTATGAGTGTGACAGAAACGGTAAACTGAACCACCACCAGTACTTTCCGTGGCAATGAAGAGAAACGACTCGCCTTGAAAGTTCCTTTCAATACTTTAACGGGGTTGAAAGAAGAAAGGTAGAAAGCAGGATAACTCCCCGAAATAATTCCAGAGAACAAGGCAAATCCAATGATGGAGACCCAGAAGATCGGATTGCCCCATTGAATGGAAATTTGTTTATCTGCAATTGAATTGAATGAAGGCAGTGCGAGTTGAACAAAAATTATCGACAGTACTAAAGCAGTGAATGCAATTACAATTGATTCTGTAAGGAACTGGCCAATCAACTGACCGCGTGCCGAACCGATTGTCTTTCTGATTCCAACCTCTTTGGAGCGTTTCTCACTTCTGGCGGTGGATAGATTCATGAAATTGATACAGGCGAGCAGCAGTACGAATACTCCAATAAGACCAATGAGCCAAACGTATTGAATGCGGCCGCCGGAAACTTCTCCATTTGTAAACTCACTGTACAACCGGAGCTTATCCAACGGATAAAGCATTATCTCTTCTTTGTATTGTTTAATAAAAGGAGTGGGAAGTCCTTTCACTTTTTCTGAAACCTGTTTTATATCGGATTGCTCAGAAAGTTGAACAAATAGTCGGCAGGAGTGATTTCCCCAGTCCGTATTCTTATTCATCCAGAAGTCAGGATTTTGCCATGGAAGCAAAAGCTTTGCATCTGCAAATGTTGTGTTGTGTGGCATATCTTCGTAGACCCCACCAACAATCATATCCAGGTCGTTGTTTATCCGGATCGATTTATTCAAGGCGTCGGTAGAATTAAAAAGTGACTTGGCAAGAGATTGACTTATCAATACGGAGGAGGGATCTTTTAGCGCACCACGACTGCCAGATATTATTTTAAGGGTAAACATTTTCGGAAACACATCTTCCACCCAAAGACCAGACGTGGATAGTCTATTATCACCCAATGAAACAATGTAACGATCTTCCCAGGATATAAGACAGACTTCCTTAAAATCATCTGCATATTTTGTTTTCAGGGGATCGGCAACGGGCGTGGCAATGGTTGGACCAGTATATGTAGTGCCTTCGTTAGACTGATTCAGCATCACCTGAGCAAGCTGTTTGTGATTCTTGAAATAGGAATTGAAAGAACGTTCATCACTGATCCACAAACCGATCAAGATGGCTACCGTCATACCAGTAGCAAGACCGACGATATTGATAAACGAGTATCCTTTGTTTTTTAAAAGACTTCTCCAGGTGATTTTGAAATAACTTTTGATCATATCGTAGTGGTTTGATTGTTCATGTTCCTCTGTTGGCCGGATGATGCCTGGTCTGCAGAGCAGTAAAATATCCATTCTGAATTTCCAATCGGCTTTTGTTTTTCCATATTTTCTAATTCGTTCTTCGTAAAGTTCCATCAGGTCGCCCTCAATATATTTCTTCAACTCGGGATGGCAGAACCAGTTGAAGAAGCGGAGGAAGAGTTTTGGAGGATGTATATTATCGTTTTTCAAACTCTAATTATGTTAAACTGATACCGGATACCGGTTGCAAGTTGCCGGTAACCCACAACTGGTGACAGGCAACTCTTTCATTCAGATCTCAAGCTCGTCACTGGATTGGCAACCGCTGCCTTTATTGCCTGATAACTAACGGTAACAATTGTCAGTACCAGTGCTCCAACTCCGGTTGCGACAAAAACGTACCATGGAATGGTTGTTCTGTATTCATAATGCTGTAACCAATCAGACATCAGATAAAATGAGAGTGGAATAGCAATGAAAGAGGAAACCACAACCAACCATACAAATTCTTTCGACAGCATTTTCCAAAGATTGACGATCGATGCGCCCATTACTTTTCGGATACCGATCTCTTTGGTTCGCTGCTCGGCAACAAAGGAGGCCAATCCAAATAATCCAAGACAACTGATTAAAATTGCAACGGAACTGAAAATGGTAGCCAACGTACTGACCCGTTCTTCACTCTTGAACTTGTTATCGTAATCTTCATCCGCAAAGGTGAAGTCAAATGGGGCTGATGGGATCAGTTGGGTAAACGCAGATTCTACTTTTGGAATAGACTCATGTGCATTGAACCGTGGATCTAAGCGGATGTAAAGCCATCCCATGTCTCTATTAG
>JANYDR010000637.1 GCA_025363495.1 Cyclobacteriaceae bacterium
CAAGCCGATGAACGAATCAGCAATTGATTTGAAAATTGATAAGAGAAATTTTAAAGTCCGTGACCGTGTTCGAATGACGGTATCCATGAAAGACACCTTACTTACCAATCTCTCCATTACCGTAAGGAAGCTGGAGTCTAAAGTCAAAAAATCTTACTCCATTTCAGATTACCTGCTTCTGCAAAATGGAAATGTGGAAATGAAATCATTGACAAGTGCATTATTGCTGGATGACCAGATACAGCTACAGAAAGATTCATATTATCCTGTTAAAAATCTCGAAGAAGAACCCACATCCATTTACCTTCCGGAAGTTAGAGGTAATCTTATCACCGGAACTATCACTAAAGACGGTTCAAGTTCTGCTATTAAGGAAAAAATATATCTTTCTGTCCCTTCGACTAATTACTTGTTCTTTGTGGGGGTCACTGATTCCACAGGGCGGTTCTTTTTTAATACGGAAAAGATAACGTTCAACACAGAAATTATTCTTCAGACGGACCCGGCTTCGTGTAGTGACTGTACGATAAAACTGGACGTATCGGGTTTAAAAGATTATTCAGCCTTTGTCCCCGCTCCATTAGAGATTGACTCCACCTTTAAAAAAATAATTGAACGAAGAAGCATTTTGGCTCAGATTGAAAATGCTTATTATACTGAAAAGCAAGATTCAATTGTCGATAAGGAAAGTACCCTGCGATTCTACGGAAAACCCGATAAGACTTACCTTCTTGATGACTTTGTTCGTTTTCCAACCATGGAAGATGTTTTTGTTGAATATGTAGTAGAAGTTATACTAAAGAAAAAAGGCGATCAATTCGATATACGAGCTATGAATTTTAAGGAGCGGTTCGCTTTCAATAGCAAACCGCTCATTCTAATTGATGGAATTCCTATTTTCGACGAAAGTCAGGTGATGAACTATAATCCACTTCTTCTGGAAAAGATTGAAGTATTAGGGCGCCGCTACTTTTATGGTCCATTGGAAGCTCAAGGTATCATCAGTATGACAACTTACACCCACGATGGGAAAAACATATCGGTGCGTCAAAAGGAAAAGTACATCGGCATTCTTCCACGCAAACGATATTTCTCCCCTGATTATTCAACGGTCTCAACGGCAATCGATAAAATTCCTGACTATCGTACTCAGCTCTATTGGAATCCCAATATAAGTATTGTCAGTAAGCCCCTGCCATTCGAATTCTATACTTCCGATGTTAAAGGTGATTTTGAGATCATTATCGAAGGTCTAACGGCAAATGGTCATCCGGTACATTACAGTGATGTTATTCACGTGGAGTGACCCGGTGACTGGTAACCGGTAACTTCTACACGACCTCTGACAATTCAAGCCACCTCGCTGTTTTCTTTTCAACTTGCTCTGTAAGTGACTTAACCTTCTGAGACCACTCCAGCAATTGCTGATGACTCGTTTCACCACTATTAAGCTTTTCCGTCACGAATGATTTTTCAGCTTCCAATTGCTGAATCTCCTTTTCCAGTTGTTCGTATTCCTTTTTCTCTTTGATGGAGACTTTTTTCTTTCCTGCAGGCATCTCTTTCACGACTGCTGATGCCACAGCAACTTCTTCTTCATCGTCCTCATCCTCCGAATGCTCACCCTTGAGGGTGTCACGATAATAGGTATAGTTGCCGTTGAACTTCCTGATCTTGCCGTCGCCTTCAAATATGAAGAGTTGATCAACAAGATGGTCCATGAAATAACGATCGTGAGAAACTAACAAAAGGCAACCGCCAAATTTTTCAAGAAAATCCTCGAGAACGTTAAGGGTATCAATATCAAAATCATTTGTTGGCTCATCCAGCACCAAAAAATTTGGACTCATCACCAGAAGTTTCAATAGCTGAAGACGTTTCTTCTCACCACCACTCAACTTATCAATAAATGTATATTGCTTTTCTGGCGGAAAGAGAAAATTCTCCAGGAACTTTGAAGCCGATAATTGGCTGCCATCTGATAACGTAATGAACTCGGCAATCTCCTTGACTTCTTCAATGATCCTATTGCCCGGATTTAATGTCATCGAATCCTGCGTGAAGTAACCAAATTTTGTAGTCGCTCCCGGCATCACAAGACCACTGTCAGGTTTAGATTTTTGGGTAATTATATTCAGGAATGTCGACTTCCCAATACCATTCTTACCGACTACACCAATGCGATCAAACTTTTTGAATACACAGGAGAAATCTTCAATCACTACCTGGTTGCCAAATTTCTTTTTGATATGCTCTACTTCAAGGATTTTTCCTCCCTGTCTTGATTCTTTAATATCCAGCTCAAGCCGGTCTTTACGTAAATCTTGCGATGCGACTTTTTCCAATTCGTAGTAAGCCTCGATCCTGTATTTTGCTTTGGTACCACGCGCTCTCGGCTGCTTGCGCATCCATTCCAATTCTTTCTTTAACAGAAGCCTTGCTTTGGAGACTTCTGTTTTCAACATTTCTTCCCGATCCGACTTCTTCTCAAGGAAATATGCATAGTTTCCTTTGTAACGGAAAAGCTTACCGCGATCAAGTTCAATAATTTCATTGGCAACATTATCAAGAAAATACCGATCGTGGGTAACCATGATCAACGTAATATTGGGCGCTGACAGATATTCTTCTAACCACTCGATGGCAGATAGATCAAGGTGATTGGTGGGCTCATCCATGATAATCAGATCCGGACTTGCCAACAGAAGCTGTGCTAAAAATATCCGTTTCTTCTGACCGCCTGAAAGCTCACCGAATTTCCTGTCAAGATCTGGAACATCAAGTTTCGTTGTTACCTCTTGTACCTGGGCATCATAATCCCAGGCATTGTATTCTTCCATCTTCTCCAGCGCATCCTGCATCCGTTGAGCCGATACTTCAGGATGATGGATACAGTCTTCGTATTCTCTTACTGCGGCTGCAACTTTATTTGTTGAGTCGAAAAGAATGTCTTTTACTAATTTCTGATTGTCAACCTGTGGTTGTTGGGTAAGGATACCAACCCTGATTCCATCGCGGGTAACTACATTTCCCGTGTCTGATTTGAGTTCGCCCGTGAGAATCTTTAAAAGCGTTGATTTCCCAACTCCATTGTTACCCACCATCGCGAATTTTTCGCCTTTTGAGATGCCGAGGGAGATGTCCCTGAACAGCCATTTGTCATTGAATGCCTTGGAAACGAGCTCGGCAGAAAGATAATTCACGTGTGTCGATTAAAATGAGGCGCAAAGATAGTAAAGAGTTGAAAGATTAATGGCTGGTCTTTCCATTAATAGACGAGTCTTACAATCTATGGGCCCTCGGAAATCGAGTGCGGAACATCGCGACTGAGATTTGCGTCCACTAAACTCTAATACATTTCCCGCAGATTCTCACTGATCGGGCCCACGCAGATTTTCGCGGAACAGGGAACCTAAGAATAATTACAATGCCACAATAAAGGTGGTTGAAACATTTTAATAACAGAAGAATTTCTCCGGGTTCCGCGAATATCTGCGTGCATTAAATCTGCGAATATCTGCGGGAAATGCATTTTACTTCCGCTCAAAAAATTGACCTATCAACTCCGTATATTCTCTCCCTTCATTCAAATAAGGAAAGTGTCCTTTATTATGAAATGTGAAAACCTGTGCGGCAGGATAGAGATCTTTCATTTTTTGTCGCAGCTCAGCAAAAATCAAAGGATCATTGTCTGATTCGATAAGCAATATATTCTTTGATCTACTCAATTCAGTTGCTGGCACAAAAGAATCTACGACACAATGATAGCGCGCAAGAAATTGTTGTTTACTCATGCGACCATGGGATTGCTCCAGCAAGTAAGCCTGTGCTAACGGTGAATTCTCAGATGCAGGAATAACCGTCGTTTTGATATTACCACGAAATGCAACCATCACGAGCCACTCCGGTAAAAACCGGGCGATTGAAGCAACTGCTTCGTTCTTTTCTTTATAAATTGGATTGGGTGGAAATGTGTTGGCAAAAACTGCTTTCGCAAAACGATTCGGATAGGTGGTCTTTAAATATTGTGCGAAATATCCTCCGAGCGATGAACCAATGACATTCGTTGTGTCAATATCCTCTGTATCGAGAATTTTGATGACGGCATTTCCCATTTCATTCAGAGACGTGGCAGGGGGGTAGGTAAGGGTGATAATTCTATATTTACCTTTGAGAGCATTGATCTGTTGCCACCAGATATCATATCCTCCCGACATCCCGTGAAGGAATAAAATACTTTCACTCCCCTGTCCTATCGCGAGATAATTCCATTGCCTGGCTTCCAGCGTAATCGATTTCAGGGGCGATGACCTGAATGAATCAAGACTCGCTACAACACTGTTATCCTGCCCTTTATATAATTCTTTAAAGCTATGTTTCGGCGTTGGGTAGAGATAAAAGATAACGATGGCAACAATTATAACGAGTAGAACAATGTGCCTTCGTTTCATGCTGAAAATTTTGATGAGTAGTGGAAAATTAGCAATTGTTTCTGAAATCTTTGTGCATCTTGTCAACCTAGAACCTAGAGCCTAGAACCCCGAACCTCTCGATGTCCCCTCGTAATCCACCGCCAACCTCAACCTCCTCCGGTCTTTCCCGACAGATGGGTTTGCTTGGATTAGCCTCGACCGGAATCTGTTCCATGCTGGGAGCCTCGATCTACATCGTCCCGTTCATGATCCAGCGAAATGTTCCTGGTATCGGTCCTGATGTATTGATGGCGTTTTTATTTGCTGCCGTTCCCGCTGTTCTTGCTGCCTTCGCTTATAGCATACTCGCATCTGCTATGCCTCGCGCAGGGGGAAGCTACATCTATGCAAGTCGCGGACTTCATCCCTACTTAGGTTTTGTTGCCAGCTTTGCTCAATGGTTTGGCCTTTCAATAGCCATTGGTGTTGTGTCGTATGTAATCGTTCCATTTTTACGGGATATTGCCACAGCCATTGGCTGGAATGATCTTGCTGCGATGCTGGAGACTGGTATTGTAAGAGTATCATTAGCGTTAATGGTCCTTTGGTTTTTCGTGTGGGTCAACATTCGCGGTGTAACAATTTATGAACGCACAGTGATACCACTTATGTTTCTCATGTTTGGACTTGGTGCGATCGTTATCGTGGCAGGTTTTACATTTGATCAGAGTGATTTTGCAACGGCGTTATCATTAAGAGAAAACCGGCAGGTGATTCCATCAACTCACACATTCTCACTCTCCGTTTTTCTTTCCGCATCAGCTGTACTCTTTTCCAGCTTTATCGGTTTTGACTCGATTGCACAAGCGGGAGGAGAAGCAAAAAATCCACACCGGTCATTACCATTGGCGATTGGCATTGCTGTTGTTGCTGTAGGATCATTTTACATGTTGTTTACCGGAGCGGTCTATCATGCAGTGCCATGGACTTTTGTGGCCGAGGAGGCTTCTAAAAAAGATATTACAGCTCCGGGTTTGATGAGTTACTTCCTTTCGCCAGGCTGGACAGTTGCCATTGTAGCAGGAGCCGCTGTCGCATTGACAAACGATTTGCCAGCAATGCTGTTGTCTGTATCAAGACTCATGTTTGCCTGGGCCGAAGATGGGATCTTTCCAAAAAGCGTTACGAAGATTCATCCAAAATACTACACTCCACATCTGGCTATCTTATTAAGTGGTGTAATGGCAAGCATAGGAATTCTGGGAAGTCATTTCGCCGGCGATTTCTTTCTTGGCATTGACATTATGGTAACATCTATGTTAGTAAATTTTCTATTGATGTGTGTAACCGTTATTTCTCTCCCCTCGCATAATCCAACTATGTCAAAGGAGATAAAAGTGGTAAGATCCAGAAGTCTTCAGCTTATCCTTGCCTGGTCCGGAGTGCTTATCCTTTCGGGGTTTTTAATAATACACATTATAAAAGACCTGACATCCACCGTAGATGCCTGGTATTTCCACTCTACTCCTGTCTGGATTATCATCATGATACTCGCTTCACTTATTTATATTCATGAACTACAAAAGCTTAAAAAATCAGGTGTGGATGTCGATGATTTATTTTCAAAGCTTCCCCCTGAATAACAACCTGATATGAGTGTTGAAAAAATTTCACTGGCGCCGGGCCTTACCATTTCACGAGTCTTAACCGGACTGTGGCAGATTGCCGACATGGAGCGTGATGGAAAAGCGCTTGACCTTGATGCAACAGCGAAGTCGATGGCGCCGTATGCAGATGCGGGCCTTACCACATTCGACATGGCAGATCACTATGGCAACGCGGAGCTGATCGCCGGGG
>JANYDR010000284.1 GCA_025363495.1 Cyclobacteriaceae bacterium
CGCAGCAATAGTTCCGTCTTCAGCGACAACCACTTCAGTTCCAAATTCCAATACACCGCCCTGGTCAGCATCTTTCTTTATAACCTGAACACGCTGTCCTGCGTCGAGCAGTTCCCAGTCTTCCATCTTAGCATACGGAACATATTCACGGAGTGCCGCGAGACGATCTTCGGGTGTTTGGCGAACTTGTTGAATTAAATATTTTGTGAGGGGCACATTGTTAAGTCCGGCATAAACCATTGGCAGCACATTATCCATTTGTATGGACTTGGGAAGATCCATGAACGAACCATGCTTCAAAAACTTCGTCGAGAATCCGGCAAATGGTCCGAACAATAATTCCCTTTTACCATTGATCCATCGTGAGTCAACGTGTGGCACCGACATCGGAGGAGAACCAACAGAAGCTTTTCCATAAACTTTGGCGAAATGCTTTTCAATCAGCTCAGGGTTTACACATTTCAGCCATTGACCACCAACCGGAAATCCACCAAAACCTTTGCCCTCTCTAATTCCGGATTTTTCCAACAAGTGAAGCGACGCACCGCCAGCACCAATGAAAACAAATGAAGTATTAACACTACGTTTTTTCTTTGCTTTATGGTCTTGTACTTTGATAGTCCAGGTATTATCTTTTTCCTGATTAAGGTCGGTTACTTCACTTTCATAATTGGCCGATACTCCGGGCTTATTTTTGAGATAGTTAAGCATACCTCTTGTAAGTGCACCAAAGTTCACATCGGTACCGATATGCATCCGGGTAGCAGCAACGGGAACATTTTTTTTCCGACCGCGCATAGCAATCGGAAACCATTCACTTAGTTTTTCGAAGTCTTCCGAATACTCCATTCCACTAAACAGGGGAGTGGCTTGCATAAGTTGATGACGTTTCTTGAGATACGCAACATTGTCTTCTCCCCATACAAGACTGAAGTGAGGTACTCGTGTTATGAAATCAGAAGCCTTGGGAAGAAGTTTCTGTTCCATGAGGTAGGTCCAAAATTCTTTAGAAGCCTCAAATGACTCGGCAATTTTCGTAGCCTTAAGAATATCTATAGATCCCTTCGCTCCCTGTGGAGTATAATTTAATTCGCAGAAAGCGGAATGACCCGTACCTGCATTATTCCAGGCGTCGGAGCTCTCAGAGCCCGCAATATCCAGACGCTCCAGGATTTCAATAGTCAAGTCCGGTTTCAGTTCTTTCAACAGAACACCAAGTGTAGCGCTCATGATGCCGGCACCGATCAGGACAACATCGGGTCCTTGCTTAGTGGAATTGGTACTTTTAGCCATAGTGCGAATTAAGCACGAATGGAACCACATTGCAAGGAGATGAAAGCAGAAAGATGAAACTTGAGAGATTGCATTTTCTAGCTCTATAATTTAAACTTTCGCTTTTTTAGGTTCCTTTATAAAACCGGGGCTTTTTCCGTAATTCGCGTCCCCAAACCACATTCTCCCCACGTTAAGATCAAATGAGCTTGGTAAAAGAAATAATATGGGGAAATAGGCCAGTACCGTCCCATCTGGAATTTAAATATGCGATGCTCCGTGGCGAGTTTTCACTCATCATCATGACCGTTGGTATCTTCTATACTGTACTGGATTCATTGAATGGTGTGATGGTATTTCTTCCATGGTACGCGCTCATGATAGCGATGTGTCTTGTCTCCATGATGCTTAACCGACGTGGACATTATACAATTTCAACAGTCATTATATTAATTATCATCAATTTTCTGATTTACATTTTTGCCGACGTTGATCATCCGGATGGAGGTGTATTTTTCTATTTTATGACCTCTACTATGGCGGGCTTGATATTACTAAGCTACTATCATTCAAAGGCAGGACTATTGTTTGCGTTCCTTCCTATTGCCATGGGCTACCTCGCTTATTTCTTTGATCTCAACCTTATCCCTGCACCGGTTTATCACATAAACATGATAACCATCAATTTCCTTTCAAACTTTACAATAAGCCTGCTGGCAACGGTCTTCATGCTGCAGTTTTTGCTGAATCGTAACAATGAATCCGAGCAGTCATTGATACAGCAAAATCAGCTACTCGAAAAAGCAAATAAGGAGCTCGATCATTTTGTGTACAGCGTGTCGCATGATCTTCGCGCGCCGCTAAGCTCTATTCTTGGGCTTACCAATGTTTACAATCTGGCTAAAGATGATAAGGAAAAATCTGAGATGGTTAAGATGATACATGAGCGGGCGCTGAGTCTTGATAAATTCATACGGGAAGTACTGGACTATTCCCGGAACGCACGTGTTGAATTGCGGGTTCAGCCTGTTAATGTCAGACAAATAATTGATGAAGTCATTCATAGCTTGCTCTTTATGCAAGGGGCGGAAGAAGTAACCATTAATTTGCTCGTAGATCCGACGCTGGAAGTGAACACTGATAAAGAACGAATAAAAGTTGTGTTGAGTAATATTATCGGCAACGCATTCTATTATCGCGATTCAAATAAAAAACCACGAATTGATATTGAATCATTTGTTAAGGATGGAAATTGGCTGATCTCTGTTAAGGATAATGGCATTGGTATAAAAAAGGAACATCTAGGTCGAATTTTTGATATGTTCTACAAGGCTCATGATCGCGCGCAGGGAACAGGACTTGGATTGTATATCGTAAAAGAAACACTTCAGAGATTGAGGGGTGAAATTGAAGTGGAGTCTGAGTTCGGAGTCGGAACTGCTTTTATGATTAAGATAGTTCAGAATTAAGGTTAGTCATTCTTTTCAATGTTTGGCTTTGACAAGAACTTTAAGCCATGCTTGGGTAAAGCTATATTTCTAACTCAATATCCATCGAGCTTAGTTTGTCAGAACATTTAGATTCATCAGATTATTTTTTCTTTGTTCTTTTTGTCTTCGACACAAAAAGAACCAAAAAAGTCAAGGCGGAAAAAAGCCTGCCTGGTCCGGTAGGCAGGCTTCCCCGCTCAGTGCCGGCACACCACCTCGCTTTTCCGCCCGGCCATCGCTCCTCGTAAACCCTTGAGGATTTTCAATGGTTATAAGATTAAAGAGTACGGCAGTTTGAAGTTGGCTCTAATTCAATAAATGTAAGCGTAGACTGAATCTGTGTTTTTGGGTCCATGAGTTGTAGTGATCTATAAGTAAAAAAATTAATGATTAAATTCCGGAGATTATTTGAAGTACGGTTCAATTCATTCTCATTTTTAATTGTTAATGAAAAAGATATTTAAATTTCGAAGGTTCATTTCATCGCGGCTCTTACGTAAACTATCCAATAGACAATTCCTGATAGTAGGAGCAGTGGTCGTAGGCTTATGGGCCGGGCTTACGGCTGTGATATTAAAAGTTTCTGTTCACTACCTTCAAGAGTCAGTTAAGTCAATCGGACAACAGTATCATTGGATATATTTCGTCTCACCAACCGTTGGGATACTTGCCACCTATTTGTTTATAAAATTTGTATTAAAAGATGATTTGCTTCGGGGAACATCTCACGTATTATTGGCGATCGCAAAAAAATCCTCATTCCTTCCGGGAAAGGAGACGTACGCCCATATTGCCACCAGTGCGTTGACAGTTGGCTTAGGTGGATCAGCTGGACTGGAATCTCCCATTGTACAAACGGGCTCCGCCATAGGTTCCTTTTTCTCTTCATTTTTTCCTATCGGTTATCGCGACCGTACACTACTGTTAGCATGCGGAGCAGCTGCTGGTATTGCCACCGCATTTAATGCCCCAATAGCAGGAGTGTTGTTTGCATTGGAGGTTTTATTGGTGGATGTAAATATATCTGCATTCATTCCATTACTTATTGCAGGAGCAACGGGTGCACTTTGTTCTAAAATCATTTTATCTGATGATATTCTTCTTTCATTTAAGCTTGCTAGTGATTTTAATTATAAGAATGTACCCTACTATGTTTTGTTGGGTGGAGTAACAGGTTTGCTTTCTGCCTTTTATATCAAGGCCTTTTTCAAAACGGAGAGAATAGTTAAAAATATTTTTCATTCATCACTTTTCAGATTATTTGCGGGAGGCGCATTACTAGGTATTCTGATTATGTTGTTTCCTGCTTTGTTTGGTGAAGGCTATTCTTCCATAAAGGCATTGTCGTTTATTAAACCGGAAACTCTGTTTACAGGAAGTCCTCTTTATGATTTCATAACTCATCGGGAATGGACGCTAGGATTTGCCGTTTTGTTGGTTTCAATTATGAAAGTATTTGCTGTTTCATTGACGTTGAGCGCAGGCGGCAATGGCGGTAATTTTGCACCTTCCTTATTGGTTGGATCCTGTCTTGGATTTTCGTTTGCCTTTTTAATCAATTTAACAGGATTGGCGCAACTGCCGATCTCAAATTTTTGTCTTGTTGCAATGGCTGGTACGCTGACGGGTATTTTTCACTCGCCACTCACTGCGATTTTTTTAATAGCCGAAATAACAGGAGGTTATGAATTGATTATTCCCCTAATGATTGTCTCGGCACTTAGCACCGCTGTATCTCGTTACTTTAGTCCTGATTCGCTCGATGGAGCCAAGTTGAAAGAAAATGCCCAATCAATATCATTTGAC
>JANYDR010000302.1 GCA_025363495.1 Cyclobacteriaceae bacterium
TTCAAATCTTCAAATACAAGAGCGTAGAGGGCAGTAGCGGTAACACAATTATAATTACCCGTAATAAAAATTTCATAAAAGCGATTCTCCATTTCATACTTCTTGAGAAGAGAGGTATGAACCTGGTCATAAACTGATTTAACCTTCTTTTCAGGTTTTTTCTTGTCGATACCGTATGAGATCAGAAGATTGGTAATCCCTCCGATTCGGTTTTGAATGTTTCCAAGTTCTTCCTTAGAAGCTGCTGTGCTAACAGCCATAAGTAAATTCAAGTATTGACTTTTATCATTCTTTTTAAAGAAGGAATTGAATGCATCTCTTTCAAAATCCGAGGTGTACTTGATGTCCTTATAGCTGACGAGTGAATCTTGGGCAATCAGGATGTGACTCGCCAATATTGACAGAAAAAGAATTAGGTAGCCAGGTTTGTTCATTGGTTGAAATGGCTTGGCAAATTAAGTATTCTCTGCTTTTTGATAAAATTAATAATGCCAGCACTGGGCTCCGGATTCTACTTAGCTTACCGGATGTCACTCGGAAAAATAACAATCTGGTTTAAATAATACCCTACTAAGTCGTTGAATAGAGTAGAAATCCTATTTTTGCGACGATTTAAAGGAATTGTGTAATACCTACATCCTTTTGGGGTGATTTTCCGTATTCATGCCGTATGCCTGAGAAAAGCAGTGTTTTTGATATGATAGGTCCCGTGATGATTGGGCCCTCCAGCTCTCATACGGCTGGAGTTGTCCGCATAGGTCTCGCGGCCCACAATGTCCTCGGTGGCATTCCGGAAGAAGCGGAAATAACTTTTTACAATTCGTTTGCCCGTACTTATGAGGGCCACGGAAGTGATAGAGCAATTCTTGGAGGTCTGATGGGTTTCAAAACTGATGACAAACGTCTTAAGGAATCTATTGACCTGGCAACGAAAAGTGGCCTTGTTTACCATTTTAAGTCAGTAGGAAACGCATCGACTCTCCATCCTAATTCTGTTCGTGTTAAGATCCGCAAAGGAGAAAAATCCGTTGAAGTCTTAGGTGAAAGCCTAGGAGGGGGTGTGATTAATATCGCAGAAGTAAATGGCTTTAAGGCCGACTTCAGTGCGAACCTTCATACGGTTATTATCACAGCCGGAGATACGAAAGGCAGCGTGGCGTTTATTGCCAGTGTGCTTGCGCATGATGACTGTAACATTGCTACCATGTCCGTGTCGAGAAGAGGAAAATTTGACGTGGCTTGCCTGGTGCTGGAGATGGATTCGGGCATCAAGCCTGTAACATTAGAGTACCTAAGGAGTCTTAGCTGGGTGAGGGAGATTATTTATATACCACAAATCTGACGTATACTATGAGAAGAGTTTTACTGCTGTCAATTGTTTTTTTTAGCCTGCTGACAACTTCGTACGGCCAGGATGCAAAAAAATGGACACTTAAAGAATGTGTTGACATTGCTTTAGAGAACAACCTCTCGATAAAGAGAAGTTTTTTTAATGTTGAAACATTCAAAGCGAATATGTTGCAGGCCAAGGGTGGTTTTTTACCCACTCTTAACCTGGGTGGTTCGTATGGACAAAATTATGGTCGTGCGTTAAACCCTGTAACCAATCAGTTCGCTGACCGTAACTCCAATGCAATCAACGTTCAGGGAACCGGTGCCCTGACAATTTTTAATGGACTTAGAATTCAAAACACCTTCAGGCAAAATCAGCGCGATGTGCTGGCATCCAATTACGATCTGCAGAAGGCAAAGAATGATGTGATTCTTAGTGTAGTGACATCTTTCACAAATGTTATTTTTAACCAGGAGCTTTTCGAGAATGCCAATTATCAGTTGAAGTCCAGCCAGCAGGTTCTGGACCGGATCAAAAAGCAGGTGGAAGCAGGTTCGTTGGCAATGACCAATCAACTCAATCAGGAAGCTCAGGTTGCCACGAATGAAGTAAATTCTATTAACCAGGAAAATGCCTTGAATCTTTCTGTTTTGCAGCTTAAGCAGTCTATGCAGATTCCGGCTTCTGAAACATTGCAAGTTGAGATACCTGATCTTCAATTGGAAGATTTGATTCTTGATCAAAATGCTGAAGCTGTATATAAGATAGCACTCGAGGCAATGCCCGAAATCAAGAGTGCACGTTTAAAAGTAGAGAGCGCGAACCTGGCATTAAAGGCAAATAAAGGTAGCTTTTATCCAAGATTGTCATTCAATACGTCGGTGCAATCAAATTACTCAAGCCTTTCCAATGCCCCAAGATTTCAGCAGGATCCATCAGCACCGTTAGTTATAGGCATCACTCCGGTAGCTATTACTCAAGGAAATGAATACGTCTATTCTATTTCGCAATCAAAACTAATTGCCTCCAGTTATGGTCAGCTTGATCAGTTGCACGACAATCTTTATAAGAGTCTTTCCCTGCAGTTGACCATTCCGATCCTCAATGGATTTCAGACACGTGCCAATGTCATGCGTGCCTTGATCACCAAAGAGGTTGCCGATATAACAGTAAAAGATACGCAGAACACATTGCGTCAGAGCATTGAAACAGCCTACAATGATGCGTTAGCGGCATCCCGTTCTTACAATGCAAACATCAGACAGGTAAATGCTCAGCAGGAGGCGTATCGAATGAATAAACAGCGCTTCGAGGTAGGAGCATTAAACATAATTGATTACCAGGTTTCTGAAAATGATTTATTCAGGGCCAAGTCTGACCTTACCCGTGCGAAATACAATTTCATTTTCAAAAAGAAAATACTTGATTTCTATCAGGGAAAGCAGATTGAATACTAACCTAAAAAACACAAACCCTAACTTTTAATTTTTTCAACGAATGGCAAAGCAGCAAGCAAAGAAGTCGAGCCGACTAATGTATTATCTAATTGGAGGCCTTGTCCTCGTCATTGGACTTCTTGTCGCGGCCAAAGCGATGGGATGGATTGGTAAGTCGAAAGAGATAGAAGTGGAATTTGCCAAAGCAAAGAACACAACCATAGTCGAAAAGGTCAGTGCATCAGGAACCGTGCAGCCTGTAATTGAAGTAAAGCTTGCCCCTGAGGTTTCCGGTGAAATTATTGATCTCAATGTTGAAGATGGAGATTCCGTAAAATTAGGAGAACCACTTATCAAGATCCGTCCTGATACCTGGTTAAGTCAATTGGAACAAACGGAAGCCTCTTTGAGTCAACAAAGGGCTAATCTTGAATCTTCCCGTGCAAGCCTCAGCCGGTCTGAAGCTCAATTCACCCGTGCTGAACTTGATTATAAACGCCAGGAAAAATTGTGGAATCAAAAAGTAATCTCGGAAAGCGACTGGCAACTGGCGAAACAGAATTATGAAGTAGCGAAGAATGATCTTTCTTCAGCAAAACAAACTGTGGAGGCGTCGAAGTTTATTGTCACCAGCACAGAAGCTTCTGTAAAAGTGTCGCGCGAAAATGTTCGTAAGACAACGGTATTGGCACCATTAACTGGGATTGTCTCGAAGCTAAGCGTGAAAAAAGGAGAGCGTGTGGTAGGAACAGCGACCATGACCGGAACGGAAATGCTTCGCATTGCGGATCTTAATAAGATGGAAGTGCGTGTGAATGTAAATGAAAATGATATCGTCAGAGTTCATTTGAATGATTCTGTTACGATCGATGTCGATGCCTATCAGAATGTCAACAAGCAGTTTAAAGGACTAGTGACGAACATCGCTAATACTGCGAGAGACAAAGCTTCGGCAGATGCGATAACAGAGTTCGAAGTAAGAATTATTATTCTGAAATCTTCTTACGATGATTTAATAAAGAAGGGGAACAAATATCCGTTCCGTCCTGGAATGACAGCAAGCGTTGAAGTTCTTACCAGCAGGAAGAATAATGTGTTATCAGTGCCTTTAGCCTCTGTAACCACAAGAAATCCTGATGGCAAAGAGGAGATTAAAAATAATTCTGGTGGTGGCGGTGGTGGACCTGGCGGTGGCAATAACAGTAATCGCGCTGTTGACGATGGAAAGAAAACTGCCGTTAAGAAGGATAAGATTGTTGTTTTTGTGAATGAAAAGGGAAAAGCCAAGATGGTTGAAGTAAAAACCGGCATCAGCGATTATGATAACATAGAAATAATCTCCGGTGTTACCGAGGGTCAGGAGGTTGTCATTGGTCCGTTCCTCGCGGTATCCAAA
>JANYDR010000355.1 GCA_025363495.1 Cyclobacteriaceae bacterium
TGTAAGGTGCGTTGAACACGGCAATACCTCTTTTTGTAGCTTCTTTAAGATCAATCTGGTTGGTGCCTATACAAAATGCTCCAATGGCCATCAACCTGTTGGCACTGTCAAGCACTTTTGCTGTGACTTGTGTTTTTGAACGGATGCCAAGTACTGAAACGTTCTTGATTTTTTCGCAAAGCTCATCTTCATCCAACCCGGCGGGATACGTTTCAACATTGAAACCTTCCGCTTTCATTAATTCGATCGCTACAGGATGCACGTTCTCCAATAGAAGAACATTGATCCTGTTCTTAGGGTAGGAGATAGCAGTATTAAGCTTATTCAGGTATAGAAACTCGTCTAGACTTGGCGTGACATGATCGGCCTTGTCCATGACATTTTCCCGCTCTACATTTTCTGTAAAAGCATAAAATTTATTGGCAAGTCCTGAATGCTTTATTTCGTAGTCCGTATATCCGTCTCCGATTACGTACACATCGCCGGGTAGATTGAGTCGTTTTAGTTGTTCCGATTTTCCATTGTTCATTGATAATGGATTGCTCTTATCAAATCCTGTGACTTTTCCACTAGTATCGAATGTGAATTCATTGGCAAGGATATTCTCCGCCTTTATACCAAATTCTGTAACAACAGGCTCAATAAATTCGCGGAAGCCATTAGAGATGATGTAAATGTTATCGGCATAGGTGGTGAAGAAGTCCTTGTTTCTCTTGAATGATTCAGAGACCATTGATTTTAATAACGTGATCAATGCCGGAAGGTGCTTCTTCTCAGCATTTAACAAGGCAAGTCGTCGCTCAAGAGATTCCAGGAAGGAGATGCTTCCATTCATTCCCTGGCGCGTGATCTCTTCGATCTCCTTACTGATTTTTACCTTGTCGGGATGCCCGTTAAGGGAAATATCCGCCAATACATCAAAGGCTTCTACTTTCGTGAATGTGCTATCGAAATCGATTACAAAGTACTTATTGATCTTCATTTGCTTATTTGAACCGCAAATGTAGAAAAAGTCCTAAACCCGGTGTTATTCCTTTCCGAACGGGAGTCGTTTTAATGCCAGATATCCGTTACTCATTATTATCAAGGCATCCTGAAGAACACGAATATCCTCAAGAGGATTGCCGGGAAGTATTATTATATCGGCATCATATCCTGGAATGATTTTTCCGGTTTTGGCGGAAAGTCCCGCCAGCTCAGCACTAACAATCGTAGTTGCCTGAATAGCTTCGAAGTTGGTCATACCCATTTTAGAAAAATGTTCAGCCTCCAGCGACACTCGACTTGTGCTATTCGAGCTATAGTCGTTATCCGCACCCGTAGCGATTTTAACCCCCAGGGAGTGTGCTTTCTTAAAGACTCTTTCAGCTACAGGCATCATAAATTTTCCTCTTAATTCGAGAACAGCACCCGAATAATCTCCACCAGGTTTGGTAAGATCTTCTAGGGTAATGTACGTAGGAACAAGAAACACGCCCTTCTGCTTCATCAGTTGAAGGGTCTCATCACTGAGAAAGCTTCCGTGTTCAATACTTCTTGCACCAGCAAGCACAGCGGCGCGCGCACCTTCATCGCCATGTGCGTGGACCATTACGGGAACATTTCGCTTTGCAGCTTCGTCAACAATCACTTTCAATTGATGCTGGGTGTAAGATTGCTGTCGCGGATCAGTCTCTGGCAAGCCGGCTCTTTCAGTTCCACGGGTCTTAATAAATTCAGCGCCCCGATCGATATTAACGTTCACAATTAGTTTGAGCTCATCGTCCGTGTTCACTCCAGTGATGAGTTTCCCCAAACGAGGATCGGCTAGCACTGTCTCGTCAAGGTTTGGTGAAACAAATACTCCCGCAGGAACTACGTCTGGTCCCATAATATATCCTGATTTTGAAAGGTCACGAAGTGCAACATCCTGATACGCCGAAACGCCTGCTGTTCGGATTGTCGTTACCCCTGAAAGCAAAGCTCTTTTTGCTGATTGAAGATTATCAATGTGTGTATGTACATCGATCATTCCGGGAATGGCATAATTTCCCTGACAGTCAACTATCTCATAATCCTTTGTGATTGTCTCGCCTTGCTTGCCGATACGTTCAATCTTTCCTGATTTGACATAGATAATTGAGTTGGAAGAGATTTTATTATCAACGCCATTGAAGAGATTGACGTTGGTCAGTGCGTAGTTCTTCTGGGGCAGTTGGGCGAAGGTGAGATTCGCGCTAAGAAGAACAAAGATGGAAATGAACAATAGCTTCTTCATGTACTTTGTTAGGTAAATTTCCTTACGAAACTTGTGCGTTCGCGCCTTGGCGGTAGAAAAATTTTATTGCCAAGGCGCTAAGGTGCGAAAAGAATAGTCTGACAATAGATTTGATCAAATCTATTTCATCATCAGTATCTTAGACGCAGCATCTATCTGCGCCGTGTAATCCTGAATTGTTTTTGCCGCTATCTCAATCTGTTCCTGGGCTTCTTTCCAGTTACGCTGTTCAATGGCTTCTCGAATTCCAGGTAATGTTTTCACTCCATAGCCGGTATAAAAACCAGGTGCATAAATAGAGTGCTTATACCATGGCCTGCGCGGAAGTCCGTCAGGGGACAATAGCTTTTGTTCTGCCTGAAAAAGCAAATGATTAAGCGCACTGAGATTGGTATTCGGTTTTGGATTTGCGGCATACAAATCTGAGAAGTTCGAAGCACTCTTTTCCAACGCACTTACTGAGTTCTGAAGACTTGAAAAATTGATATAAGGCACAGGTTCTTTTGCGACAGGGGCGATGTATTTTTCTTTTGGATCTGCGGCCAGTACATACCTTTTTTCTTTGATGAGTTGATTGTCAATATCAGTAGCTTCGCGGACATTATCAATTAATGCAGTTACTTCAGTAAGGTATCCGTTAATTGTTTTATGAAAAGCTTTGAAATCAAACGGTAGTACGGTTGCTTCTGACAATCGGAGTGTTATCCTCCCGGCTGTTTTAGCGAGCATAATTCCATAAACAAATTTGGTGTCTTCGAAGCGTGTGTAATGATCATACGAATCGTAAATGGAATGATACACACCTGCTCCGTCTTCACCTCCGTAACCAATATTTAAAGATGGGATTCCTAAATGCTGAATGAATGGTGTGAAATCAGAACCTGAACCCAGTGCTTCAATCCTCATCGAGTTTCTGCTTAGGATATCCTTCTTTGCTTTGGAGGAGGACGCGTTGGTTGCCATATACGACTTGCCCC
>JANYDR010000406.1 GCA_025363495.1 Cyclobacteriaceae bacterium
GTAGTCCGTCTGCATTAGAGTCTATTCAAATGGTGGAGACTATGTAACAAACCAAGCTGTCATTGACAGTGAATGTCTGTTATGAATTCTAGTAGGAAAGCCGTATGCGGGAAAACTGCACGTACGGATTGATGAGGGGGACAAGGAAACAAGGTCAGCAAATGTGGCGTAAGCTCTTTACCGCTTGTTCCTTTTCTCTACTCTACTGGCAAAGTTCTGGAAGAATGACGAAGTCATTAATCCGTATCTTTGGATGTATAAGTTGTCAATCAAAAAGCAATTGCGTGTAGATCGGTCGAAACAACCACTATAGGCAATGAAATATAACTTGACAAAGTAGGACTAACTATTTGTCGTTTGTCATTGCCAGAAATACACCATTGGTCCAGCCAAAGCCATCCTGATTGGGATACTCTCCACCGCTTGCTTCTGCATTGTCGCTCCAAACATCATATTTCTCGGTCATCTTACCAGTTTTCTCATACACTTTGAGATTTGCATTTGTCCAGCGGGACTTAACCTGGTCAGCGATCTCGATCAGATTATAATTTTGTAAACCTTTATAACCAATCCACTGTAATGGTGCCCATCCATTGGGAGCATCCCATTGTTGTCCACTGGATTCAAGCGTAGTAGTAAGTCCCCCATGTTTTAAGAATTTGTGCTTAATAATGTCAGCAACAAATTCAGCCTGCAACTTTGAAGCAATTTTAAAAAACAAAGGGAACATTGCAGCGAGTGTATATTGTTCTTTTTGCTGTTGCTCAATAATATCAAAGTCGAAAAAGAATTTCTTCTTTTCGTTCCAGCAATATTTAAGTATTGACTCTTTTCTTTTTTCACATCGCAGTAAATACTCACTGGATTTTTTTTCGTTGCCGGATAGCTGCCAGGCTTCTGCCAATGTTTCTTCAAGATGCAATAGCAGGCAATTCAAATCGACAGGTATAATATCTGTGGTATGAATGGTGGCAAAAGATTTAACATTCTTAAACCAGCGACTACTGAAGTCCCAACCTGATTCCGCGGCAGCGCGCAAGTGACGAAACAGTACTTCAGGCCTTTGTTTTGACTCGTGAGATAATTCCAGATCTTCTTTATACGCTTCAGGACGAGGAGTGGCATTTTCATCCCAGTAGCGATTGAGAATACTTCCATCAGCCATCCGCACAACGCGATCTTGCTGAGTATGTGAAGCGGTAAGCAGACCTGATCCATTCATCCAGAACCGATGCTCTTTTTCTAGAACAGGAAGATATTTTACTAAAGTATCCAAACCATCTTTAGTAGTAAGGCTTTCCTCTCTTAACAATTTCACCATCAATGAAAAAAATGGAGGCTGCGATCTTCCCAAAAAGTAAGTTCGATTGCCATTGGGTATATAGCCAACCGCGTTAATGAGATAAGTGAAATTATCCACCATGTTTTGAATAAGATCAACGCGTCCTGAAGCCTGAAGACCAAGCATGGTAAAATAACTGTCCCAATAATAAATTTCTCGAAAACGTCCACCAGGTACTATGTAGGGATAAGGTAGTGGTAAAAGTGAGCCTCCTTCCTGGTCGGGAGTACGGGTCAGCACGTCCCATAAAGTTTCGATGTGTTGCTTTGCCGATTTGGAAGCATCGCTAATATAACCGGTGCGATAGGCTTTCGGCATGTAGAAATTTTCATCAATAAATTTCCTTAGATCGAAGTCAGGGGAGATTCTTTTAAGACGGTATTCCTCGATGATCTCGTCGATAAATCTTTTTGGTATACAATCCGGGAATGTTTTACCATCGCCAAGAACATTCTTCAATTGGACTTCCTCGAATAAGGCGCCTAGTTCGTGTATCTGAAGATTTTTCATATTCTTTACTAATGACCTCCTTTTGAACTAAACTCAATCTTCGCCTCTGATTTTTTCTGGATTCTGTTAAAGAAAAACAGACAGACAATCAGAATCCCGATTGGTACGAGTGAGAAGTAAAAAGCTGTCTGACCACCATACGCCTCAAAAATGTTTCCTGTTATGATGGAGCCTGTTGTTCCGCCGAGGGCAGAGAATATCACAATCAAGCCGGACATTGGTCCGTGTTGTCGTGGTGGGAGTGTACTAAGAATTACAGAATTGATGGCTGGATAAATAGGAGCAATGAATAATCCGATCAGCGGAAAAACAAACGCACCGAGTGGCGCGTCAGACCAGCCTGTTACGGGTTGTCCGACCGCAGCTTTTGCAAGGGGGATTGCTACCAGCACAAGCGTGCTCGCGGCAAGGAGACAAATGATAAGAACATTGAACCAATGAATTTTTCTCAATACAATTCCAGCCGTGAATCTCCCGACTGCCGTAGAGGCTGCGAGAATGCTTGCCATTTGAATACTCAACGTTGCCGGAAGGCTGAGCACTTTGCTATTAAACGTTGGAAGCCAGCTCATGATGCTTTGTTCAATCAATACGTATGTAAAGGCACTCATAATAAACACCAGCACAAGGGGCTTGATTGCCAGGGTTACCATTTCTTTAAAGTCTTGCAAGAAAGGTTTTGATTCTGTGGTGCGCACGGAAGATTCATCTAATGATGCGCTCAGCAAAAGTAAAAAGGCAGCAATTGAGACTCCGGCCAATATGTAGTAGACATTAAGCCACGCGGTTGATTGCGGTTGAGTATCATCAACAAACGCGCTGAATATGAAATATCCTGTAAGAATGCCAATCATAAAAAATGATTCAATGAAATTCATGAAGCTTGCGTGTTCTTTTTTGTTCTCGGTTACAATTCCGATTGTAGCGTAAACTGAAACCTTGATCAATGCGAAGCACGTACCGGTGGCAGCGAATAAAAGCTTTGTCATCGCAAAGCTTCCAAGCGAGGGCATGAGCAAGCAAACTGTTGCAATAAATCC
>JANYDR010000421.1 GCA_025363495.1 Cyclobacteriaceae bacterium
ATCAAATATCAACAGTGGCACGATAACCATATCGATTTTTTCCGAGGGTGTTGGCATTCCTTGTTTCGGCTCCAGGATACCCCATGTATTGGTCTGTAATTGATGAAGCCTTTCGAAATAGAAATTCTCTAGGTTACCATCTGAACCTACGCGTGGAATAGATATTCTCACGTGAGGAAACTCTCTTTTTATTCGGTCAATAATCTGCCAGGTATCAGGTTCATTATTTTTTTCGAGTGGGAGATAGATGTGCAATACGTTTATAAAAGAGAGATCAAAGGAAGAAAAGAAGTGGTTATAAAGCTGGAGGTTGAGTTGGGTTGTCTCACTAGCAGTGAGTTTTTTTCTTTTGTCCAGGTAAAGTAAGCGAAGCTCTTGCTTAGTCATGGTACGTCAGCACATTCAGTTGAAAGTCGAATGGGTCAAAATTTTTCAGCAACTTATTGATAAAATCAGGGTCTTGCTGATAGAAGTTCATAAAATTATCCGTGCGCTCTTGCAGGCTTCCTCCTGGAAATAACGCATCCTTCACAGCTTCCACCTGCCTTAATTTATCCGATTGCTGCAGTTTTTCGGCTCTTAACATCTTCTTTTCAATTCTCTCAAGACCGTCCTTCATACGTTTGGTTTCTGCCTTGGTCATCTGACCCAGTGTAGCATCAACTTTTATGCTTCGTTCATAGATCTCAGAAAGGATTTGATCAAGGTCTTTCATCGCCTTGCCAAGAGAAAGATCATGGGAAGAGTTTTTTGTAACCCAATGATTGAAGAGATAATTTTTCTCTTCAAAAAAACTTTCTATATCAAGACCTGTCTTTGAAAATTTTCGTGAAACTGGTGCGTCTAATACCAGTGCGAAATTTCTTGGCATTAGAATGGGGAAAGGAACTTTAAAATGATTGAATACACTTTTTAATTCCAGCCAATATACCAATTCAGCAGGACCTCCAACATAGGCGAGATTTGGGAGAATCATCTCCTGATAAAGCGGACGTAGGATTACATTCGGACTTAATTGCTCAGGGGTTTCGTTTATTTTTTGCCCGATCTCCTTTTTAGAAAATTTAAGATCGGTATCAACTACGATAAATTCATCACCTTTTCTTTCAATCCTGCTGCGCAATCCCTTATCGAGATAAAAAAAATTAATTTCCCTTGGATTTACTTGTGGATGAAAACCGTGTGTCATTAACTCCTCGTTTGTCTTAGCAACAAGCTTGTCCGGAACATTGTTAAGAACATCTTCGTGCATCACAGGCTGAAGAATTTTCTTGAATTCCCGGTCATCAGCATCAATCACTACCAATCCTTCTTCGCTGAATAGCTTATTCACATAATGGCGAACAGCATCGCTCAGCAGATCATTATTTTCATATGCTTCTCTAAAGATGGAGACATCTCCCGGGAGTTGTTGTAAAACACTTTTTAAATCTTTAGTGTTGAATTTTCCCACAGCGCCCGTTTGATTTGTTTCCCAGGTATATTTTTTTCCATAAAGTTTGAAATACTTTATCTCTTCGTAGTCATGATCTTCCGAAGCCATCCAATAAACAGGAACAAAATTTGAATCCGGATAGCTTGCCTTTAGTTTTTTACAAGCGTTGATGACAGTTACGATCTTGTAGATAAAGTATAAAGGACCCGTGAAAATATTGAGCTGATGTCCGGTAGTAACTGTAAACGTGTTTTTTTCAGCAAGTGATTGTATATTCTTTTTACTTGCTTCTGATAGTGTGGAAATTTTTGAATACTGACGTTGAAGAGTTTCTACTAATGTTTTCCGCGAGGATTGTGGAAAAGATGCCTTTTCATTTAGCTGATTTTTGAAACTCCCAATCTCAGGAAAGTTTGAATAAAAGGGCCTCAACGCCGGATCGCGCTCCATGTACTTCAAAAAAAACTCGGTAAAGGAATGTGTGCTCCGGAGGGGAATTTTCTGAAGATGCATAATCAACAACAACAATTTATAATCAAAAGCATAGGTCGAATAACGGGAAAAAGTCCGTAAAGTTATTTAATACTTGACGTGCGGATCGGGAGGCTCATTTTTTGTTAAAATTCTTATACGTCGCAAGTCTCAGGATACAGGTAGTTCACAACTGATGATTCACATTCTGTATTTTGACTTCAAGGCATCCTGTTGCCGTTGGTTTAGAAATCATTAACATTTCAAACCATCACACTATAAAACCCAAGTCTCATTACATTTCGATTACCTGGCAACTTGCGACCTGTAACCTGTGACTTCCCCATTTTTATTTCAATAGGTTATCCTAATTAACTTACTATCCCGGTTAAGTCAAAGTCCGAAGCCTCTGTAATTTTTACCTGAGCAAAATCGCCCATTCTCAGGTAGTTTTTAGATTTAATAATAACCTCATTGTCTACTTCGGGTGAATCTGACTCTGTACGCCCAATAAAACTTCCACCCTCTTTCCGATCAACGAGTACTTTATAAGTCTTTCCGATTTTTTCACGATTCAATTCGAGCGAAATGCCTTGCTGTAATTCCATTATTGTGTCCACACGCTCTTGCTTCACTTCTGCCGGTATTGTATCCGGTAAAGAATGTGAGTGTGTATTTTCTTCATGCGAGTAGGCGAATACACCAAGACGATCAAAGCGAGACTGTTCAACAAAGCCCATCATCTCCTCGAAATATTCTTCTGTTTCACCCGGATGACCTGCAATCAGAGTGGTCCGGATAGCGATGCCAGGAACTTTCTCACGAATGGTTTGAAGTAATTGCTCTGTTTTTTCCCGCGTTATTCCCCTGCGCATGATTTTGAGCATTTCGCTTGATCCATGCTGAAGAGGAATATCGAGATAATTGCAAATGTTGCTTCGTTCCGCCATTACTTCCAATGCATCCATCGGAAAGCCGGCGGGAAACGCATAATGAAGCCGGATCCATTCAATGCCTTCTACATCAGAAAGATTTTTAAGAAGCTCAGCAAGGTTTCTTTTCTTATAAATGTCAAGCCCATAATAAGTTGAATCCTGGGCTATCAGAAGTAACTCTTTCGTGCCGCCTTTGGCAAGATTTTTTGCTTCGAGTACCAACTCTTCTATCGGACGGGAAATATGTCCTCCACGCATTAAAGGGATTGCGCAAAAAGAACAAGGGCGATCGCAGCCTTCAGAAATCTTTAAATAAGCGAAGTGACTTGGATTGGTAAGAATTCGCTCACCTATCAGTTCCTGCTTATAATTCGCATTGAGTTGTTTAAGCAATCGTGACAAATCGCGTGTGCCAAACCAGGCATCCACTAAAGGAATTTCCTTTTCGAGATCATCTTTATATCGCTGCGAAAGGCATCCGGTAACGTAAATTTTTTCAACAAGCCCCTCTTCCTTTGCGTCAACATACCGAAGGATTGTATCAATTGATTCCTGCTTGGCATTGTCAATGAAGCCACACGTGTTGATGACTACTACATTTGCATCATCTTTTTTTGACTCATGCACTGCATCGATATTATTGCCCCTCAACTGAGTTAGCAACACTTCTGAGTCCACCAGGTTTTTGGAGCAGCCCAGCGTAACGATATTAACTTTAGTCTTTTTATTTCCCTTTACCCGCACCGGTATGATATTTGAGGATACAAAATTAAGTGGTTTGGGCAGTGAACCTCTATATTTGAAAATTAATTCCCCATCGTGAGGTTATTATTAATCGGTATTACGCTTCTTCTCCTTTCAGGGTGCCTTTCGGAGCCCGATTGTCAGGCGACGGCCGGCAACCAGGTCCAATTCAGGTTCAGGGATTCGGTATCAAATAAGCTCGTAAAGGTATTGTTCTCATCTATCAGAATATCTTCCAACGGAACGGTGTTGGAGAAAACCCTCACCATGACGACACCACCGGCTATCGATTCATTGCTGACAGTAAGTTTGCCTGTGAATTCTTTTACAAAGCAAACGACTTACATATTTAATTATGGGGTAAAAGTAGATACTGTTTTTAAATCGAAGACTGATTCGATCCGGGTTACCTACGATGTTCAGAATATCATTGTCAGTACAGAGTGCGGCCTCTACATCTATTGTTCAAATTTAGTGGTGCCGTTTTCTTCATTTAAGCATAAGCCTCGACTTCTTAATAACCAACTATCAACAAGTGAAACAGTCAATATTGAACTTGTTCTATAGTCTGCTGTTTTGCCTGATGGTAAATTGTGCTTATGCGCAACAACCAGCACCACCACCCGTGTCGGAAGATACGGTTACCAGAGAACGTCCAAAAAAACCAGATAGCCTTAAAGAAAAATTCTATCCCCGTGCTTTTCGTGTTGGTACTGATTTGATTACGATCGGCAAGGATCAGTTGAGTAAAACATTTTCAGGCTATGAAGTAAACGGAGAGGTTGATATGGGCAAATATTATCTCGTGGTTGATGTTGGTAATTGGGGCCGTAGTTATGATCTGCATTACGGAGATTATGGACATTATCAAAATAATGGCAATTACTGGAGAGCAGGCATGGACATTAATATTCTGAAAAAAGATCCTGACAGAAACACATTTTTTTTCGGACTCCAGTATGGTCATTCATCTTTCAATGAAACTGCAGTCTTGTATATAACAGATCCAAATTTTGGAAGCGCCACTAAAAATGTCAGCAACAAAGCTGTTACGGCCAGTTGGGGAGAGCTCAGAACAGGCTTAAGGATAAAAGTCTGGAAGCAATTCTGGATGGGTTATACTG
>JANYDR010000443.1 GCA_025363495.1 Cyclobacteriaceae bacterium
TTCCTTTTTTATAAAACTCTTCTGCTTTATCATACTTTTTTTGTTGATAGTACACGTCTCCGGTCAACACAAAGATCGACGCGGCCTGAACACTGTTACTCCTTCCTGTTTTCTGACGCCAGATCGATTCGGCCTGTGTCAGCGCATTGAAAGCCTGATCATATTGCTTCTCAGAAATATAAAGTATGGCAACATTTTTAAGAATATCCGCATATTGTGGATTGTCTTTGCCCAACTTTTTTCCGATAATATCACGGGCTTCGATCATTGTTTTCTCAACATCATTTTTATTATCTCCTTTGTAGAACTTGATGAGACCAAGTTGGGAAAGTGATTTGGCAACGTCGATGTGACTGCGTCCGAATTGTTTTTCCTGGCTTGCCAATGCTTTCAAGATATTGTCCTCAGCTTTGTCATAATCACCAATGGTGTAGTCAATATCACTTAATAGTTTTTGGGTGGATGCAGCTTTGGTGGATTTTTCAGTATAAATACTTATTGCAATCTGGTTTGCCCGCATGGCCACTTTGTCGGCACTTGTGTAGTCACCTTCCGCTAATAATAGCTTGCCCTTGTTTACTAAAGGTTCAATGAGTCGTAATGATTGTGGGCCGTAGAGCTTTTCGTATTCCAGAATAAGCTCATCAAGAATATCATTCGTCTCTGAATATTGGCCCAACTGGATAAAAAGACTTGCGAGGTCTTGCGCGGTACTAAGTGCGTCAATTCCACTGATCGGTGCGTCAGCTTTTTTTATAATCTTCGCAGAACGATCAAGCGCATCCTCAGCGTCATCAAAAAGTCCTTTGATTCCTAAAAGAGACGCCTGAGTATCGATTGCAGCAACCAGCAATCCCTTGCGACTGTCAATTTTTCTTGACTCTTCAAGAATTGCAAGCGCCTTTGTAACGTTTTTTTCCGCATCCTCATATTGTCCCAATCTGATCTGTAGCTTCGCAATGCGTGTGAGCTCTTCTCCATATTTAAAATCCGTGTCGCTGTATTTGCTACGGGCAACAGAGGATGCTTTGTTAAGAGTAGCAACTGCTTTTGCATACTGATCTGTTAACTCGTAGTAAATTGCGGCATGGTTCAGTATCTCGAGGTTGTCATTGTGCCATGGTCTGATTTCCTTTTCCACAATTTTGAAAAAACTTTCATCGTAAATCTTTCCTGCATCGGCTATGTTATTGGTGAAATCAACATAGAAATTTGCCAGACGGAGTTTTGCCAGATGGGTTTCAGGAGCTTCTGCACCAAACAAATCAGCTTTGATTTCTATAATTGCCTTTAGGTACCCTTCAACATTGGCGTATTTCTTTTCACGTGTTGATAGTGTAACGAGAAAATCTAGTATTTCGGTGGTAAGGATGTTGTTTCTTGGCAATGTTGTAGTGTTGTCAAGCACATTATTAGCTGCTTGCTCAAGATTCTTTGTCTTGTCAGAGTCCAGTTTTTTATCAAATTCAACGGCTTTCAGTCGTGCCTGGTAAATGCTCTTTGCTGGAAACTCCTTATTGATCATTTTCTCATATTCAGATTTCGTGTTATAATACCGGGCCGTATTATCACCCCGCAATAGTTCTTTCATATACTCTTCATAAATCTGAATGCCGAGATAATGTGTGGGTTTGAAAAATGATTTTAGAATTAAAAGAGTACGGTCATATTCAGCATTTTTCTGCAAATCTTCTACACCATACTCTACCAGCATGTTGGCAAAGTAGAATTGGTTTCGAATATAGGGTAGTGTGTGATCTCCGATATTTTTCTTGATCCAGTTGGTAGCGAAACCAAAAGCAGAATCGGAACTGACCTGTGCGCCCTGCTTTCCAAAAGCAGTAGCAATGCCTGTCAGTAATCGTGCATAATCATCAAGGCGCTGATCTAATTCCGCTTCCGGAATCTTTCTACTTGTAAGACCTCCTTTACCATCGGGCACTGTCTCCGACTTCACAGCTCTGCCGGCGAAATAGGAGACACGACTATTTGAAAGATCCAATGACTCGTTATAGAAACCCTGTCCCGCCAGAGTTTCTGACATTATCAAATCCCATCTTGCTTTCAGTGGATCTTTAAAAAAACTTCCGGTCTCTAAAATCTTCTTTGCATTGCCGAGATATTCTCTTGCGAGCCTGTAGGATCCATTTTGATTATATTGTTCAGCCGCATCGATCAGCATGGTGCCATACTTTTCGCTGTTCTCACCGTTGAGAGTTTTACTGGAGGTAAGTGCATTCTGAAGGTTGAATTCAAAGTCGAGCGGCATTCCTGAAGCGAGATCATATTTCGCCAATGAAAAGTAAATGCCTGCAGTGTATTGGTTTTGTGCTCCCAGCTTTGAGCTTATTTTTTTACGGATTTTCTCCAGGTTTTTCCTGGCGGAAGCATAGTCGCCTATTTTGTAGGAAGCTTCTGCTTTTGCAAGGCCTTTGTCGTATTTGCTTTGCGCGAACAAAGACGTGGCGAACAAGATGGATAGACAAAGGATTATGGATGTTTTGATTTTCATGTCTGAGTAAATTTTGATCTGATCAACA
>JANYDR010000548.1 GCA_025363495.1 Cyclobacteriaceae bacterium
TGGAGATTCCGCCTAAAGTGAACAGTTCATTTTAAAGGAAAGTGAACAGTGAAAGTTAACATCCTAAATTGATTAAAATCAGTAAAAGGTTTTCGGTTGAGCATGGTCTGTTTTTAGTATTCGTTTTCGATGTTTTCTGACACCAAGTTACCTCTTTTTTTACGCCTTGATTCTCCCCTGAGTTCCAAGCGATGCGCATCATGAATAATTCTGTCTAAAATTGCATCGGCGATCGTTTGTTCTCCGATGACTTCATGCCATAAATTCACTGGTACTTGAGAAGTAAACAGGGTGGATCTTTTGCCGTGCCTGTCTTCAATTATTTCCATCAGGATCGTTCTGCTTTGTTGGTCCAGTGGCTGGATACCAAAGTCGTCAATGATGAGCAGCTCCTGCTTTTCCATTTTTATGATTTCTTTAAGATAGGTCCCATCTGCCTTCCCCATTTTCAAACGAGCAAAGAGCTTGGCCGTATGTTCATAGAGCACCTTATATCCTAAAGCACAGGCCTGGTGTCCAATAGCTGAAGCAATATAACTTTTGCCAATACCTGTGCTGCCGGTAATTAGAACATTTTCCTTTTTGTCAATAAATGCACAATCAGCCAGACGCAGCACTTGGTTTTTATCAAGTTCACGGTCAGAGTCAAAGTTTATTTGTTCTACCGATGCTTTGTAGCGGAAGCGTGCATTGCTAACACTACGTTCCAATTTTCGATTGTAACGATCATCCCACTCGGCGTCTATAAGCAAGGATAATAGTTCATCGGGAGTGTACTTCTCCGTGTGGCCCGATTCAAGGCTGGTGCGGAAGGCCCGCACCATGCCGTGAAGTTTCATGGATTTCATTTTCTCAATTGTTTGATCATTCATTGTGTTTTGGTTTTAAAGGTTAAGTTTATTGATAGTAATTTTTCCCGCGTATGTTTTGATGGGACGGCATGGGGAGTTGCTTATCCTCTTCCAGATCAAAGAGGTCAAGTCCCTTTTGAAGGATATCTTCGATTGCCCTGTAATGATAGAGCCCGTAAGCGTGACCACGCAGGCATGCTTTGATAAGCCGCTGATGCCCCACGCGCTTAGCAAAAGACAATATGCCTTGACAAGATTTATAAGCTTGTTCCGGATGGGGTCTACGTTGTAGAACAATAGCGATGTAGTATTCTACTTCTTTGCCAATGGTGCGGGCTTGTGCCAAGAAGTAATCAGGGTTCCATTCGGCCATGACTTTGTGTTGAGTCGCCAGGTGTGAAGGATCAGTCGTATAATTGTGAGCACTGCGCAGGCGAGCGTGCGTGGCAATGATTTGGTATTTGTAAAATATCTCAACCGTAGACTTGCTATACAGGATGCGTATCTTTTTGCTGATGTAGTCAAAGGGAACGCTGTAATAGTGTTTATCTACACCAAGGCACACATGTCCGTTTTTCATTACCGTCGCTACTGATGAACTGCGCAGTTCGAATCGTTTTTGTGGAAGTGCCTGCAAGGTGGCTTTCTCCATTTCCTCGAACTGTTCCTTGCGTGAGTAATTGCGTCCTTTAAAGCTGGTCCCGTTGTGAGTGCCAAGTAGGATAAGGATTTGTTCGTTGAGCTGTTGCAGGGACGTGGGAAGCTCTTTGGGTAAAGAAGCGAAGATGCGGATGTAAGTGATTTTTACGGCGCCTTCAACAAGGGCCTTGTCTTTGGGCTTGTAAGCACGGGCAGGAAGAACCACCATGCCGTAGTAATCAGCAAAGGCTTCAAAGTTCTCATTGAGTTTGGGTTCGTAGCGATTGGTCTTGATGACAGCCGACTTAAGATTATCAGGAACAATAGCGTTGGGGGCTCCACCAAAATAATGCAGCGCGTTTTCACAGCAGCCAATAAAATCCTCGACACGTTGACTTTCCACCGCTTCCACATAGGTAAGTTGGCTGGCTCCCAGTATGGCCACGAAGACTTCCATTTTTTTAATCTCACCGCTGGCGGGATCAACTACTTCCAGTTTCTCCCCGGTATAGTCCACAAACATTTTCTCTCCTGCCTTGTGGGTTATGTGCATGCTGGGTGCTGCCCGTCGCTTCCATAGTCTGTAATGATTGTAGAAGGAGGTTATTTTATACCCTTCCGGATTTTCACGCTGGTAGTGTTCCCATAAGCGCAGCAGTGTTACACCTCGTTGTCGCAATTGTTTCTCCTGGGTTTTAAAAAACTCATGCAGCGGAATTAATCTTTCATCCAGCGAGACTTCAGGTTCCTTGCAAAAAAGCTCGTCCAAATCTTTGTCTGGTAATCGATTGATTTCTTCCCAGGTGGTCTTTAACGCAGTGAAAGTGTTGATGTATTTTATTACCGTGTTGCGTGATAGCTTGGTAATCGAACTGATTTTAAGTTTGCTCTGTCCCTGACAATAAAATCGTAATACTTGCCTTAGTTTGCTCATAGTGATCGGTTTGTTGGCCATTTAGAATTGTTTAGAGGGAGCACAATACTCTTTTCTAATCAACTCTTCAGTCAACCGATCCCTTTACTTTCTTTAACTCGTTTAGGTGTTCACTTTGCTGTAAAAAACACTGTTCACTTTGACGTGAAACGGACTGTTCACTTTCCTTTAAAATGAACTGTTCACTTTAGGTGGAATCTCCA
>JANYDR010000566.1 GCA_025363495.1 Cyclobacteriaceae bacterium
CCACGGTATAGTTCTCAGATCCTAAATAAGGCTCGGGGAAACCTGTTTCACAATTAGAATACGTAGGCACGCGCTACAAGCGCCGCGCCATAACGTAGGAAGCATTAACACCGCAGGAGCTTTGCGTTCTATTCAAATAAAGCTTCGCGCTCTTTGCGTTTATTCCTTGCGGTCTTTGCGTGAACCCGACGCCGGATGGCCATAACTATTCAATAATTACCCTCTTTAAATAATGACCTCCAAGATCTACAACCGGGGGTGTAACACTTTCGATCTTAATAGGCTGCATTGTTAGGTTAACCTTTGTGCTTCCATTGCTTCCTGAAATCTCTATAGGGAGAGTCATTGGGATCTGCTTTGCCTGAACTGTCCATGACGTTACATCTGTTTGTTTAATCGTAATCTCCAAAACGTTCGTTGTTCTCAGATAGAAATCAAACAGAGGTTTCAAATTGATCTTTGATTCATTACTGAATAGTTTTTCGACATCGGTGGTTGTTACAAAATTGTCGTAGGTATAATTTGGATCGGTTGCAAGTTTTTTAAGCGTAGGAAAAAATATCTCATCTCCAATTACATAACGTAATGTATTCATGAAAATGGCTCCTTTGAAATAGATATCCCTCGTGTAGGTATCTTGTGTATTCACCTCTTCCCCCTGTACCACAGGCTTTTTATTTTCAATGCGATTTTTGAAGTAGAGTAGCATGGAATCATAGCCCTTCTCGCCCGTTAATTCACGAAAACAAAGTGCCTCGGCATAAGAGGCGATGCCTTCCTGTATCCACTCGTGCGCCCAGTCTTTGTTGGTTACTTTATTGGCCCACCATTCGTGAGCGAACTCATGAAAAAGGTTGGCGGAATAATTCTGTCCGCCAAAACGTTGATAGTTGAAAGGATCACCATAGGTAATCATGGTCTGATGTTCCATTCCCGGATTAGGGACTTCTGCTATTCCTATCTTTTCTTTAATCCAGGGGTACTCGCCGAAATATTTCTCCAAAATATGCGTATCCCTTTCACGAATATCCAGTACCGATTGCGCTTTATTCGCATCCTGTCTGAGTATGTAATAATCCATGGGCACCGTGTGACCAAGAATAGTTTTGTAGGGACGACTGACCAGTTGGTAATCTGCGATGTTGAAGAGGATGCAATAATTACTGATAGTGTAATTGGTCTTCCAGTGAAAGGTAGTTGTATTTCCTTTTGAACTGGTTCCCTGTAGCAAACCGAACGCGGCTACTGTCAATCCTTTGGGCACCGTAATGAATAAATCAACACCTTCATTAGGTTCATCACTGGGATGATCTTTACAAGGGAAGTACACTTTAGCTCCATCCAACTGGTCGTTGATCACAACCCACGGTTTACCATTCTTATCTGTTGTCCATGTGAAACCTCCGTTCCAGGGTGGCCTCGCCGCGATGGGTGGTTTGCCTTCGTATTCAATCCGAACCTTATGTTTGCCTTCGTTGAATTTTTTACCGGCTGTAATGAAGATCTTATCGTTCTTACGACTAAAACTCACAATCTGTTTTTCAACGATAATTTTTTTTACTTTGAATATGTCTATTAGGTCAAAAAGAATTGTGTCTGCCGGATGGGCCAATATCAAATCCGTTTCAACAAAGCCATTGATACGCTGATTTGAAATGTCCACCTCAAGTGAAATTGTGTAGTGACGAATATCCATGTTCGCTTGCAAGGGATTTAACTTGCCTCCAGAGTTCCAACGCTGAATAGTCTGGGCGTTGAGAGACAAACTGAAGAGAAGAAAGAGGATGAAGATGGATTTATAGTTCATAAGTCTTTTCGTAGCGCGTACTAAAGTTCAATGTTATTTTATCTTCTTGCCCGGAATATCCTGTCCGTTTTGATGCAACGTCATGCTTTCGACTTGCTGTCCGTTGGTATTGAATGTGATCGATGCAGCTACGACTTTTAAATAGAACTCCGTATTACTCTTGGCAAAAATTTCAAACTTACCTTGATTGGTGGCTTGTGTGAACAGTTGCTGTCCGCTTCTTGTCACTTCAATCGTAAATGCCGGGCTAAGTGCGTATGTACCTACGTAAGTTTCCAAAATAGATTCCGGCACGTCGGCGTCTGCGGGCTGAAATTTAACGCCGAGATTTTCCAATGCTTTGATGCCACCAGTGTTCCCTGGATTTAGTTGTAAAGATTTCTTATAGTTTTCTATGGCTAAATCTTTCTGATTATTCTTTACCAGCGCTTCACCATAACTGTCGTAAACATTAAAAGACTTTGGAAACTGCTCCGTATTTAATTTAAGCAAAGCGAGTGCAGCAGACAGATTTTTGTCCAGATAGGAATAGCCCAACGTGTTAAGCACATTTTCACTGAAGTCGTAATCCCCATTGCTTTTCTTTAGCTCCTGATATAAAGCAATTCCTGCGTCTGCCCCTTTAGTCTCAATCTCCTTTCTCATTGCCGGCACTATGCTTGCCTTCGGTTCCGTAAGTGGCGAATCAGGGTTGAGCAGATGGAAGCCGATATCGTCAGCACCAGCTGATGAATTTGTCAATACTACTACGCCTGTGGAAGTTTCTTTGACAAATCCGGCAAAGGTTCTGTAGCCACCCGTGCCGCCATTATGCCAGATCACGTCCCCGTTCTTTCCTTTTGCAATGTGCCAGGCGAGACCTACACGCATGCTCCCTGCTTTATCATGGCGGGCCTGGTGTGTCATGTTCATTGCTGGTTGCAGTGGTGACTTGATAAGCCCGAGATTGGCGGCCAGGAATTTCAGCATATCATACGTTGAACTTCGGATCGCACCAGCACCAGCAAGTGTGGGGATATCCCAGTTTTCCACTGCTATGCCATTGCTATAGCCGTAAGCCAGATTTTTTTTCATTTTATCATCCAATGAGATTTTGGTCTCCTTCATCTGTAATGGCGAAGCGATAGTTTTAATCATTAAGTCCTCATAGGATATGCCTGCATTGAGGGCGAGGATATGGCCCAATAATCCCTGTGCCAAATTGGAATACTCATAAGCTGAACCAATATCGCGGGGTAATTCATAACCATTAAGAAAGCTATACAATTGCGCGACAGTGTAATCGGCGAAAGGATTTCCGGGATTGGCCGGTGTAAAGTTGGATGGCATCCGGGGCAATCCGGAAGTATGATCGGACAGATGGCCTAACGTAATTTCTTTTCCAGCCCTCTGAGGAACCTTTACTTCTTTCGGGAGATATTTCTGCGCCGGGTCATCCAGTTTTACTTTCCCTTCCAGAACCTGCTGTGCGAGCAAAATCGCCGTGAACACTTTGGAGATAGAGCCGATCTCATAAATCGAATGTTCATTTGCCGCTCCTCCATTCATTTTCACGTTCCCAAAATTGAAGTATCTGGCTCCCTCTTTATCGATAATACCAACTACGATACTGGGGCTTTGCTCGTAAGCAATTCGCTTTTTGATGTTAGCTTCAACATCATCTGGAAGTTTGATTGCTTTCTGACAATTTGATTCAATACAGAATAGAGAAAGCAGCAGAAAACATAGTAGGTTTCTCATGGGAATGTTTTTATGTAATGAGTTCATTGTGAAGATAGTACTTTGCAGTTTCATTATGAACACCCTGTCGAGAAGAAAGTCTATTTGAAGATATTACTCTCAGCAGCCATCTTTTTATACTCAGGAAGGATCCGATCATAAAGGGCTTCGTCCACTTTCTTCAATGAATTCATCAGCCCGCCGATGCCAGAGTCTTTTAGAGTAACACGTTGTTTTTTGATGTCATCCATTTTCTTCCGGATCGTTCCTTCTAATTTAATCAGTTCTCTTTCTGTCATGGATTGGTTTTTTATAATCTATGCCTTCGCTATGTTTCCAGGGACCCCACGGCGAGGTTGATTCCTTTTGACAACGTCAGTTTTTGGACTAAAGTCCAATTCAGGGCGGTTTCATGTAACCTTCGGCTTAAGCCAAAGGTTAGTGAATGCACCTCCGAATCCACTAGCCCTGCTGTTCATGCCTTTGTTGGTATTTTTTCACCAACAAAGATCCATACTTCATCCGTCACTATAACCCTCATTGGTTTAACACCAGCAAATTTCCCGTCAGTAAAGCGCCTGATATACGAGTTGACGCATCTTGTCATGATAATAGTTTGTATAGTGCGCTTCGTGGGTCATGAAAATAGAGATCAGATTTTCCTTGGGGTCGATGAAAAAGTGGGTGTTATATGCACCTGACCAATAGTACATTCCGTTGGAGCTAAGGATTTTGCTTTCTGCGGCATTCATCATAACCGCAAAACCAAGTCCAAATCCCTCTCCCGGGCGGTTATATAATTTTCCTGCATAATTATACGTCATGAGGTCAATTGTCTTTCTGCTTAGCAATTGGTTTCCGTTGAAGGTCCCTTTGTTAAGAAGCATCTGACAGAAATTCATATAGTCGGCTGCCGTGGAAAAAAGTCCGTTGACGCCACTCCATATCGTATTGCCCTCCACCTTAGGTTGTTGCTCCATGAGAATCAGCGGACCGTTGTCAACCTGGCTGTGAACTTTCACTACTCTGGCCTGCTGTGCCTTGGTAAGGTTATATCCGGTGTCGTTCATGCCGAGTGGTTTGAATATCCGCTCACGCAAAAATTCGTCAGTACTCATCCCTGAGAATTGCTCAATAAGCATTGACGCTACATCATGTGCCGCACTGTAATTCCATTGATTGCCCGGTTGACCGACAAGTGGGAAATTGGTAATACTACTTGCACGACTTTTGATATCGGTCCACGGTTTCATAAAATATCCTTTCATAAAATCTTTGTCCAGCTGACTTTGTCCCAACCCATGCGTCAACCCGGAAGTATGGCTTAGCAAGTGCACGAACGTGATTTCAGTATTGAGTGGATCGGTTGCGCCATCCACTCCGGTGTTTACATCACGGGACACTTTAAGATCTTTGAATGCAGGAATATATTTTGATATCGGATCAGTGAGAAGAAAATAACCTTCTTCATACAACATCATAAGCGCCACGGTAATGATCGGCTTGGTCATCGATTGTATGAAAAAAATATCATCCGTCTTCATGGTTGTTTTGGTGATACTGTTGCTGTATCCGTAGGCTCCTTTGTGAGCGATCATACCATTATGCATAATCAATGTAACGGCACCTGGTATCTTTTGATGCTCAATTTCGGATTTAATAAAACTCTCATAGTACTTAAGCCTGTCGGCTGAAAGTCCTGAATTGATTTTCGGAGTTTGAGCATAAAGGAACGCGAGGTGTATAAAAAGTAAGGCGGGAGTCAGGAAGAATCTAACGTTTTTCATTTCAGAACAGGTTGATTAGAACAGTCGAATATATTGATTTTTGCGGATTCAGGAGTTCGGTTTTTGACGGTGAATCAATTCCGCGAATGGCTATTCATCAAAATTCTACATCAATTCTTACTAGGGCCTATACCCCGGCCCCCTTATAACTCTCCCTGGTTTTGCACCAGTATATTTTCCGTCGGCCAGTACAATCACACCATTCACGATCACCCATTCAACTCCTTCGGAAGCGGTAGCCGGAGATTCAAACGTAGCTGTGTCACGGATCTTATTAAAATCAAAGATGACAATATCTGCCACGAGGCCCGGAGAGAGTCGACCACGATCGTAGGCCATTACTTCATTGGCTGCAACGGCGGTCATGCGATGAATAGCGCCTTCCAATGACAATGCACCAAGGTCTTTGACGTAACGCGAGAGTACTCGTGGAAATGCACCGAAACCTCTTGGATGATTCGCATCCTTTGGCAGCGTCGGGCCGGCATCGGTATCAAATGATGTAAACTCTTCTCGCATTGCTTTCATCTTGTTGGCTTCGGACATACTTTGTGGTCCTGCGAAAATATTTTCATATAGGCATAGCTCAAAAAAAACATCCCATGGCGATTTCCCTGTTGCGGATGCAATGGCGCCAACACTTTGTCCATTGTATTTGACGTACGGTGTTGGTCCAAGATTTGCGACAATTACTCTGTTCCAATCCTTGCCGACATGGGCGTACCAGTTTTCCCATCCGCTTAACGTTTCCATATCTTTTCGCATCTCATCTTTTACGGTAGGATCTTTAAGCTTTGTCATTAATGCCGCCTGCCCGTCAGCTGCGTGTCGCGGATGTAGCATCGCACGAATACCAAGACCATTGTTGATATAAGGATACACATCCACACCAACTTCCTGCCCTGAAGCACGCGCTGCTTTTATTCGCGCAATTGCCTGGTCCATCTTTCCCCAGTTGCTTTGGCCTGCTGTCTTCAGATGATATATGTGTACCGGTGCGCCGGCGTTCATGCCAATGCGAAGCGCTTCATCGATTGCTTCCAATAGTTTGTCTCCTTCATTGCGCATGTGAGAGAAGTATCGCCCACCGTATTGTCCTGCTACTTTGGTGAGTTCCGTGATCTCTTGTTCAGATCCATAAATGGCAGGAGGGTAAATAAGTGAAGTGGATACACCGATGGCACCGGCTTCCATCGCTTCTTGAACAAGCGCACGCATACGATCCAGTTCTGCCGCGGAGGCCTGTCGACCTTTGTCACCGATTACGATAGAACGGATTTGTGTATGACCAACAGTCTGCACCATGTTCATCGGCATACCTGAGGCATCGAGCTTTGCGAGGAACTGTCGCATAGTTTGCCAGCCTTTAATCTTCGCATCAGCATCATTCAATGGTGCATCAGAGTCGCCTTCACCGGCATTGATCATTGTAATTCCCTGTGACAGAAGGTTAAATGCAATATTGGGATCTTTCAGAAAGGGTGCCGCTGTTTGCCCCATCATATCAATGAAGCCGGGTGATACGATCCGTCCTGATGCGTCAATGGTCTGTTTTGCAGTAGCCTTTGTCAGCTTTCCGATGGCAGCAATCTTACCGTCTTTGATGGCGAGGTCTGCTGTGTACCAGGGCGAACCGGTGCCGTCTACGATTCTGCCGTTTTTTATGAGGAGATCGTAAGAGATGGGTTGAGCATAGCTGGCACCGATGATCAGCAGGGAGGTCAGTGCGGATAAAAGTATTTTCATAGGTAGGATAGAAGTCATAAATCAAATATAACGGGTTTTGCAGATTATGATTATACCTTATTTAGTAGACGAATCAGGTAGGTAAACCAATGTTTCAAATCAATTCTTTAAATATGAAGTCGAAACATGTTATTCAGATTTTCACCGTAATTTGAAATCTTTACCATTCAAACCAAAACCGCATGGCAACCTTCTTCCGAAGAATCAGAGAAATTGCATTTAAAGAAGGTAGGATTGGAAACTACCTGATATATGCCGCCGGAGAAATTGTGCTGGTGGTGATCGGGATACTCATCGCTTTGCAGATCAACAACTGGAATGAAGAGCGCAAGTCCAGACAACTGGAGCACGTTTATTATTGTAAGCTACTCGAAGATGTGAGACAGGATCAGGTGCTGCTTAATAATCTCATGACCGAGAACCAGGAAAGAATAAAAAGCAGCAATGAAATGATATCCCTTCTCCAGCAAAAAAGTCCTGTCCGAAAGGAGGTGATGAAAAGCATGCGTGGAGCCACGGCAAAAACTACTTTCACGTTTAAGCCCAGCAAGTCGGCTTTTGAAGATCTTAAGTCAAGTGGTAATCTGAACATCCTTACTGATCTAAGTTTAAAAGATAAGCTGATCAACTATTATTCTGTCCTCGAAGGTTACGTGGATGTTGTTGATGTGAACTCAGATGCTGCGGTGGCCATGTATTACCTTCCCGGAAAGAATTTTGAGGAGATTGGCTGGCAGGATATTGACTATGTGCGAAAGGAAATGGATTCTTCCCTTGTGGATATCAGGGCACTGGAAACCAGATCATACCCTTCTACAGAAACGCGAAAACAACTTTTGAGCGAAGCGCTCCTTTACCTGGGCACTAACGCCAGAAAAAAAGAATTATATCAGACCATGGCGTTGCAGATTGTAAGCATGGAAAACGCATTGAGGGGAAAGTGTAAGTAATCGACGCATTAAACGATCAAAGGTCTTTGATACTAAAATCATGGCAGTGTTATTGAAACTTTCTCAGATCCATCTTTCGATGATTTGATTACTTCGAATCGTACTCCATTCAATGTTACTGCGGATCCGATTTTAAAATCCCCGGTCTCTCCTGTTATTAATTCAGAAAGACTCAGGTATTTAAATTCATAATCCCGGAGCCACGGCAGATTAAGATCGTTGCGTATTCGCTGTAAGTGAATGAAATCCTCTACGATCCACTTTTTGTCGGATTCTTTATAGAAGTACGCAGAGTAATCTTCGATTTCTGGCATGTCACCAAATATCCCTTCCATGATGTCCTGCATGGCTACTATTCCAATATATTCATTTGATTCTTCGAACACGACACCAAAATCAATTTTCATTTTCTTGAACATGTCAAAAATATCCTTCGCCGGCATGTGTGATACCAGGTAACATGTTCGAATGATATTCTTCTGCCAGTTGACATCATCATCCAACAGAAATGTCTTTGTTCGAATGATACCAACGATGTTCTGCTCCTTGTCTTTATAAACAGGAAAAAATGAATACGTTCTTCTTTTCATTAATTGTTTCACTTCGTCCCTCGTCCAATGATCTGGAATAGAAGTGACGATCTCTGCCGGTTTCATAATTCGTTTTGCCGTGAGATCTTTAAACGATGTCACATTCTGATGCAGCCATAATTGCTGTTTGGAGACCAATCCTTGTTGATAAGCAAGGCTCAGCATTTTCCGCAAATCCTGCTCGGATACTTTTTTATCGGGATTTTTTTGAATGCGCAGAAAAGAGAGAATATAGTGTGTTGTAACAGTAAGCAGCTTAATAACCGGATATGCTATTGTTGAAAAAAAATTTAACGAGGGTGCGATGGCAAGGGAAACCTTCATCGGTATTTGAAGAGCAATTGACTTCGGCACCAGTTCACCGAATACAATTGTCAGATAGGATATCGTTCCTATTCCAATGATCAGCGAAGTTGCCTGCGCTGTTAATTCAGACATTCCTACTGCAACAAGCCTGGGCTGTAGGAATTCAGCTACCATACTGCCACCATAGATTCCTTCCAGCATTCCCACCAGGGTCATACCAACCTGGACGGCGCTTAGGAATTCTTCCGGATTCTGTATAAGTCCTGCGACAATGGATGTGCGTTTATCGTTTGAATATCTTTCATCGGTTATATCATTATCCGTAACTGAAATCAGGGCGATCTCAGCCAGAGAGAAATAAGCATATAGAATAATGAGACCGGCAATGATGAATATGGCCATATCTTATCTGTTTGTGAAATGTAAGTTAGAAATCAGTCTCCATTAAACCGTTCAGAGATAATTTATCATGGTTGAAGTAATTCTAAAATTGATTTCTTCAATATCTCTTCAGAATTGTTCCCTATTTTTCGATTTTAAGCATGAAGAAATTCTTATTCCTACTTATTTCAGGTATAGCCTCCACCGCTTTTTCACAGAATAACTCCGGGAGCAACCAGATTCTCGGCACAGTGATGGATTCCCTCACTCAAAAGCCTGTTGAGTTTGCCAATGCAGCGCTCATAGACCCTTCAACGGGTAAACCAATTAACGGAACCGTTTGCAATGAAATTGGAAAATTTGTTATCGATAAAGTTGAAAGAGGAAAATATCAGGTTGTTATTTCCTTTGTAGGGTACACATCCAAAAAAATAAATGTTGCGATAGCAGAGAAAAAGAGTGTTACAAATTTGGGTACAGTCATTCTTGAACCTTCTGTGGATATGTTACACGAGGTAGTTGTGCAGGGTGAGAAAACACTCGTGGAGGAAAAAGTGGACAGAACCATCTATAATGCCGAACAAGACGCGACCACTAAAGGCGGGGATGCCACTGATGTTCTTAAAAGAGTGCCAATGCTTTCGGTGGACATGGATGGAAACGTCTCGCTCAAGGGAAGTTCCAGTGTAAGGGTACTTATTAATAACAAGCCGTCAACAATTACAGCCAACAGTGTTGCCGATGCGCTGAAGCAGATCCCGGCAGATATGATAAAAGCAGTTGAGGTCATTACCTCACCTTCTGCTATGTATGACGCTGAAGGCTCAGCTGGAATTATTAATATCGTTTTGAAGAAAAATACACTGGAAGGTTTTTTTGTTACTGTAGATGGGAGTGCCGGAACACGAGGTTCCAATGCGGGAGCTAACGCTAGTTATCGGAAGGGTAAAATGGGTTTTTCTTTAGGTGGTTTCGAACGCTGGCAATACAATGTTATTTCAGATTTTGAAAATGAGCAGACCACGCGCTCCGCTAAGGACACTGTGCTGAACATTCAAAGAAATCACAACTTAACTGATGCATACAACAGTCAATACACATTTAGTTGGGACTATGATATTGACAAAAATAATCTTCTCAATGCATCCATTCGTTATGGCAATAGAATCCAGAATAGCTATCAGAATAATTTGTTGACTGATACCTATCAGAATGAAACGCTTACCAACTCAACGGAGCGGAATGTAAAGACTGTTGGCAACGGCACCAATCTTGATGGAAGTGTAGGTTACACGCACTCCTTTTCTAAAAAACGAAGAGAACTGAATATGCTGGCTATCTATAGTCGCGCAGATCAAAATACAGACTACACAGCAAATATATATAAGGCAACTAATTCCACTGACCTTAACAGGTATAGAAATGAGAATCAGGGGTACAATCAGGAGATGAGCCTTCAGATCGATTTTCAGGAACCACTGAAACAAAATCAATTGCTTGAGTTCGGTGGAAAGAGCACCTTTAGAAATGTACTGAGTGACTATCACTACTATATAGGGCAAGGTGATAGCGGACCGTTTGTTTCTAATCCTTCCCCCAGCCTTACAAATGGTTTTAATTATGATCAGCGTATTGTCGCCGGTTATATGAGCCACACTTTTGAATCAGCAACTGGCTGGTCAACCAAAGTGGGTGGTCGATACGAATACACATACATTTCCGCTCATTTTGATGGATCGCCGAACATTACCATTCCATCATATGGAGTGTTAGTGCCTTCGGTTAATATTTCAAAGAAACTTAGCAATGGAAGACAAATTCGTGTCTCTTACAATCGAAGGATTGTAAGACCCTGGTTGCAAGCCCTGAATCCCAACTTGCAGGCATCCAATTCCCTTAATGCCACCAGAGGCAATCCCAATCTCAAACCGGAATATGCAGACAACTATGAAATTGCCTACAAAACCAATATCCCAAAAGGAACACTTAACGTATCAACTTATCTAAGATATAATACCAATGACATTCAGCCCGCCAGAATTCTTATGGGGGATACGATTGTGGCCTCTTATCAAAACCTTGGTTCTGAAGCAAATTATGGCCTGGCATTGTTCGCTAGTGTTAACTTCACGGAGCGATTTACTCTTAATGGAGGGATCGACGTTATATACCGGATGTTGAACAACAATTCGCCTGATCCTATTCTTAATGCGACAAACAGCGGGGTCACACAGAATTATAGAATGACGGGAAGCTACAACTTCAATAAAGGATGGCAGTTGCAACTGTTTGCTGCTTTCCAGGGAAACTCATTTAATCTTCAGGGATATCGCACGGGACTTAATACCCAAAGCATAGCTGTTAGAAAAGACATTATGAAAAAGGCCGCTTCGCTGGGAGCGGGGTTTGATAATTTCGCAACGCCTTCTTTCAATATTTATAATTACCTGAACTCGCCTTATGTGACGCAACGGACCAACACCACACTGCACAATCTTATATTCAAAGTAAATTTTACGTATAAGATAGGCCGGCAACTTCCTGAAAAGAAGAAAGTGATTAAATTGAAAGCGGAAGACAGTGAGAATTGACAGGCCACGGATTTGGAAAACATCAATCCTTACGGCTAACTTCTTGTAATAGTTTTTCCCGGATCTTGAATTCTTCCATGTCGATCAAGGAAAGATATTTCCTGATCAATTCTTCATCGAATTCAGCTTTATTTTATCAAGCATCTTTCGTTGTTGATCCAATAGTTCGAGATAAATGTGCTGATAGTTTCACCACAATTCCTTTTTGCGTGTTGGTATTGACAGCGATGTGCGTGAACTCGCTATCAGATGAAGCTCCATGCCAGTGTTCAATATCAGGAGCAATAGTGACAACATCTCCCTTGCGAATTACCTGTATTGACTTTCCTTTTTTCTGGTAATAACCAACGCCATCTGTAACAATCAGGATTTGTCCGCCAGGATGAGTATGCCAGTTGTTTCGCGCACCGGGTTCAAATACAACATTTCCTATTTGTGCATTAAAGATTGGATCGTTTGGTACCAGCAGTTTAACCCATACGGTTCCAGTGAAATATTCTGCCGGAGCCCTTTCTCCTTTGGGGAATATGGTTTTATTTGCTGTTTCCATTTTTAGTTTCTAGTGTAAAAATCCAATTCCTGCTCCGAGAATGTTGATGACGGCTATTGAAAAAAGGTCAACATAAATATAAATTCTTTCCAGCCAATTTCCATTTTGGCTACACTAATCTCCACTTTGGCTACATCCCTAGAAAACAAGAGATCGATTTTTGTACTTCAAATTAATTAAAACAAAATGAAGACAATTTTTATCACTGGGGCCTCTACAGGCTTGGGAAAAGCAACGGCAAAATTATTTGCGTCTAACGGTTGGAAAGTTATCGCGACGATGCGCAAACCAGAGAACGAAAGAGAGTTGAATTTAATTGACAACATTTCATTATTACCATTAGATGTTACCAACCTTGCTCAGATCAGGGAAACAACACAGAAAGCAATCGCATCAGGTAATATCGACATAGTGTTTAACAATGCGGGTTACGGACTGATGGGTCCATTGGAATCCACTACAGATGAACAATTGGTTCGTCAGTTAAATACTAATATTTTGGGGGTTATTCGGGTTACACAGGCGTTTATTCCTTATTTCAGGGAAAAACAAAGTGGGCTTTTTATATCCACCACGTCAATAGGAGGGCTTATTACTTTTCCATTCAGCTCGGTCTATCATGCAACAAAATGGGCGTTGGAAGGATGGAGCGAGAGCATGGCTTTTGAGTTGAAAAAGATTGGAGTAAACATTAAGACTGTTTCACCTGGTGGCATTAAAACGGACTTCCTGAATCGTTCCGCGGATATGTCCTCACACCCTGCTTACCAGATGTGGGTGGATAAATTGTTTGCCGGTATTAGTGAAGATCATTTTACCCCGGCGGAACAAATTGCTGCCGTAGTTTATGAAGCTGCAACCGACGGCAAGGACAAGTTAAGATATGTAGCAGGTGAAGATGCAAAGGCGCTCTATGCACAACGCTTGCAGGTAGGTGATGAGGAGTTTAGAAAGCACATGGAGCAACTGTTTTTAGGAAGCTAAATCAGCTAACTTAGCAAGGTGAAAAAAGACGAAAACATTCCACATCAATTCAATTCTATATCCGACTTACACCGGGTGCTGGGTTTGCCAAAGCCTTTGCATCCGTTGGTAAGCCTGGTTGATAATACCCGGATAGCGATAGATAAGGATCAATTGCCAAGCTCTTTCTTACTGAATTTTTATAAGATTTCTTATAAAAAAGGACTTCGGGGAAAAATAAGATATGGTCAAAACTATTATGATTTTGATGAAGGCGGTTTGGTCTTTACCTCACCGAATCAATTGCTGGCAACTACCGATGATACGGAATACTTAGGTCATACATTGCTTATTCATCCTGACTTTATAAGGAATTACTCGTTATGGAAAAACATCAAAAACTTTGGCTTCTTTTCATATTCTGTTAATGAAGCACTGCATCTGTCCGATAAAGAAAAATCCATCATTATCGCCATTTTCAAGAATATTGATGATGAATTACAATCAACGATAGACGATTTTAGTCAGGATGTTATTGCAACACAAATAGAGTTACTTCTGAATTATAGCAATCGTTTTTATAAGCGCCAATTTATTACCCGAAAAGGAGTGAGCAATGATTTGCTGGAAAAATCGGACAGTCTATTG
>JANYDR010000569.1 GCA_025363495.1 Cyclobacteriaceae bacterium
GAACTTACACTATTTCCAACACTGCTGGCTTTGGAATCGTATTTGTTTCTATTCCACAGGGGTACAAAGCTGTAAAATTGTTTTATCAGAAGATTGAGCTTACCTCTGCTACCACACAGGCGGATTTTGCTCTCACTAAAACAAATTCGACAACTCAATTCACATTCATTCATGGTTCCGATACCCATATCAGTCTGGCAAGTCTTGACAGGATGCACAAGTTTCAGGCAGTTATTGATTCTGTAAAACCGGATTTTGTTCTAATAACCGGGGATCTTGTTAAGGATGCTCTAAGAGTTCCTGAAAAGGAAGCAACAGGTCTTTATGAATTGTTTAAAACAGAGATGCAAAAATCTACTGCACCCATCTGGACGGCGCCTGGCAATCATGAAATTTTTGGTATTGAACGGCATTTATCATTAGTAAGCAAGGAGCACCCTCTTTACGGCCGCAAGATGTACCGTCACTACCTTGGACCCGATTACTATTCATTTAATTATGGTGGTATTCACTTCATTGCATTAAACTCACTGGAGTTTGAAGACCTTTGGTATTATGGCTCAATTGACTCTGTTCAGCAATCATGGCTAAAAAAAGATCTTGCTGCAATTTCCTCTTCGATGCCCGTGGTAACATTTCAACACGTTCCATTTATCTCGGGGGAACTAAGTCTTGGCAACTTTGAAGAATCTGGTCCCGGACGTACACTGGAACGTGAAAAAGGAGTTTTAAAATTCCGTCATGTTGTGTCAAACGCACATGAGATGATCACCCTGCTTCAAACACATCCATTTCCATTGGCGTTAGGTGGCCATCATCATTCACGTCAGCGCTATTTTTTGGAAACAGATGGTCAGCAAACACGGTTTGAACAAGCGGCGGCTATTGTTGCTCCAACACCTAACGGAGCATTTAGATTTCCCTCCGGGATTGTAATATATAAAGTCAACAATGGGAAAATTGATGAAGGGAAGTTTGTTGCGATCCGTTGATCTTAAGGCACCGCAGATCTCAGATTTAATCTGCTGATCTTTGCGGAATTCCAAGAGCACAAAAATCTGTGAGTATTAAATCTGTGGGAACGTCATTTTGCTTCATCACAAAACACAGAGTTAAAACGAAAAAAGCTTTCTATTATCCCTCGATAATAAAAAGCTTCTTTAAGGTTTCGTAAACCCTTATGCAGCGTGAGCCACGTGTTCGGTTTTAGCCTTCTTAGGCTTACTCCTCTTAAACTCTTTCTTCAAAAGATGAGAAAATTCAATTGCCATCTTTTTAGTAGTACGGTCAATGATTTTCTTAACTTTTTTATTTGGTTTCGGTAGTTCCAGATGACCGATTGACTGCTGAAGTGAATCTTTCAGAAGGCTACGCAATGCTTTTTTGGACACTTTCTTATTTTCCATAGAATTCGATTTTTGCATTATCAAAGCTACCACGCGTTATGCGAATATTTCCGCTGGATTACCCCAAGAAACACACATATTATCCACAGAGTTAAGTATTTAAAAATTAGATAGTTACGGATACAGATGTGGACAACTCTTTGCTTTAAGCTGAAAGCATAAAGCTGAAAGCCCAAAGCTAGAGTATTTCAGTTATAAAATTTCTTATCCAAATTGAAACTCTCTAACAATAGATGCTACTAGTAGTTAATCTGCACTGACGTTCAGAAAGTGAAAGAAGAATAGTCTCCTGTGACTCACTCAAGCTTTTAGCTTTAAGCTTTCCACTTTCAACTCATTCGTATCTTAAAGAATCAACCGGATTTGCAGCTGAAGCCTTCACAGACTGATAGCTTACAGTAAGCCACGCAATCACAATTGCCGACAGGCCGCTCAGAAGAAATACTAGCGGGCTGATTTCAACACGATAGGCAAAACCCCGTAACCAGGTATCTGATACATACCAGGCAAAAATTGCCGCCGGTATGAACGCGATCACAACGAGCTTCGTGAATTCCCTCGACAACAAAACAGTAAGGCTGAGTGACGTGGCTCCCATCGATTTACGTATTCCAATTTCTTTTGTACGTTGCTCTGAGGTAAACGCAGCCAATGCAAACAGTCCAAGACAGGCAATGAAAATCGTCAGTCCTGAAAAAATACTGAACAATTGACCCATCCTTTGTTCGGCACGAAATAACTTATCAAAATTCTCATCGAGGAAACTATACGCCAGTGGCTGGCCGGTTGAATTCTGCTTCCAAAGTTTTTCAACACTCTCTACCAAGGCGGTTGAGCTGCCTTCATATCGGATCAGAAGATTATCGGAAGTCTTTGTAAGAAAAAGACACATCGGACGAACCTGTTCTTTAAAGGATTCAAAATTGAAATTTTTAATCACCCCTATTACTTTATATTTTCTAAACTCAGGACCGTTTTCGTTATAAAGAACTTCTTCCCCTACCGCCTTAGCATCAAATCCGAACTCTCTTGCTGCCGCTTCATTCAACAAAACTCCTAACGAGTCGGATGGATAATCCCGTGAGAAATACCGGCCATCGCTAAGTTCAAATTTCATTACATCCTGATGCTCGTAGTCGGCATAGTAAACGGCCATAATATGATCTCCCTCGGTCGTTGCGGTCTTCAACACCGTCGTATTATTCACGCCAGGAAATGTGTTGTTTGTATAACTTACATTAAGAACGCCGGCCTGCTGCGCAATTGAATTCCTAAAGGCCTCTTTATTAGTCGCGAGTCTGTCAGTATTCTCAATGCTCAGAATATTGTTCTTATCAATACCCATATTCTTTTCCTGCATGAATTGTATTTGCTGGTAAACAACCACCGTGAAAATTATCAGGAAGATGGAAAGCGCAAACTGAAATACCACGAGGAAGCTTCTGATCCCTTTGCTTTTCATTCCAGCACGAACCTTGCCCTTCAACACCTCCACCGCACTGAAAGAAGTGAGGTAGAAAGCCGGGTAGCTTCCTGCTATAATTCCTACGATCAACGCCAATCCAATGATGGCAGCGATAAAAAATGGGCTTGTAAAAACTTCCATTCCCAATTCCTTGCCAGACAACTGATTAAAATAGGGAAGCAAGAAGTAGCTGGAGACCAATGCGAGTAACACCGCTGCAAAACTGTACAGCATCGACTCCGCAAGAAATTGACCAATCATTTGACCTCTCAATGAGCCCAGCGTCTTTCTTAAGCCAACCTCTTTTGCCCGACCAGCGGAACGGGCAGTTGACAGGTTCATAAAATTTATGCACGCGATCACCATTATAAATACGCCTATTCCACTAAAGAAATAGATATACATCATTGTGCCACCCGGCTCCAGATCCCCTTGTGTAGTGGAGTGAAGGTGAATGTCCGTCAATCTGGTCGTAAAGAATCCATAATCACCGCCAGATTCCTTCATCTGCTTAAGAGAAGTCCCCATAAATTTCTCCAGCTCAGGACCCACATACTTCTCAACCATTGGACCAAATTTTTTCTCTACGGTGGCCACAGTGGTATTTGGTTGAAGCTTAAGATAGGTGTACATGTAATTATTCATCCATATCATATCTTTCGTCAGCCTGTCATTCGACATGGAAGAAACCAGAACATTATAAATGAAATGTGAATTTGCAGGAGCATCCTGCACAATACCCGTTACTTTAAATGACTTATTCTTATCACCAATAATCAGGATCTTGCCTACTGGATTTTCCTCACCAAAGTATTTCTCAGCCATTCTCTTTGTCAAAACTACTGTGTTGGGTTCATTGAGTACTGTTTTGACATTGCCCTCTATCAGCTTAAAGCTGAAAAAACTAAAGAAGTTGGAATCAACATAAAACACCTTCTCCTCAGTAAATATCTTCTCACCATTCTTTATTACAGGCGAGCCCATTTGCGCAATGCGCGTGGCGCTTTCAACTTCCGGTATATCTGCCACCAAGGCGGGTGCCATTGGAGGGCATGTATTGGACACGCGAATGTCCTGACCACCCAGCTTTCCATGAAGGCCCACCTGGTAAATTCGATCAGCATCACGATGGAATTTATCGTAACCCAACTCGTTGGTTACGTAAAGCATAATAAGAATGCACGAGGTGATTCCAATCGTCATTCCGAAGATGTTGATGGCTGAAAAAAACTTGTGCTTCATGATGTTGCGGATCGCAACGTTGAGGTAATTCTTTAGCATGGTGTTGTAAACGGTTATTTTAAATAGTAAGACCCTGGCATCATCGTCTATTGGTTGGTGAAAACAACAACCAATGGAAAACAATAAAAGACCCAGCCATCGTGAATTCATCGCGATGGCAAATTTTAATAAAAGTAAAAGGTCAGGTTTGCTAAGTAGACGCTATAAATCAGTCAGAAGTTACAGCGATAAAAAAAATATTTTTAGTTATTCATCCCGCAAGGTCTTTGTTGGATTTAGGGACGCTGTTGCCACAGTCTTGTACCCTACAGCAAGAACAGCGATAGTCACGATTGCAGCCACCGAAATTGCAATAGTCATAATGCCAATCTTTAAATAGTATTCCCAGATCGAATCCATTAGCCAGTCCGTCATTAAGAAGCCAAACGCTCCGCCTATGAAAGTGGCTATTCCAAGATTAATAATGAATTCAAAATTTATAACAGCCGCTATATTTGCAACGGATGCGCCAAGTACTTTGCGTACACCGATCTCTTTCATTTTCTTTACGATATTCAGCGACACCAGTGTATACAGACCGATTCCTGTCATCAGAGCGCCAAAGAAACCCAGGAATCCAAACATGATCACTACATTCTTATTTATATCATTTGTTTCCTGAAGGGTTTGATCAATCATTTGTCCAGGATATTGAGCATTCGGAAAAACTTCCTTCCACTTTTTTCCCATAAATTCGTTCACTTCGCCAATTTTAGCCGGATCCATTTTTGCGACTAGCTGCTGGTACTTATCGGCATAAATATAACGCATCATCATTGGTTGAGTCGGTGCCCACAGTGCCCGCGAGTAAACATTTTTAACAACTCCCACTACGAATAACTGGACTGTATCCATCCAGACCAAACGCTTTCCAATGGGATTATCAGTCCATCCAAACTGCTTTACCAACTCCTCAGTTACGATCACGGATTCCTTGCGGTCAGTCTCTGAGTCGCGTTGGAATTTTCTTCCAGCTACCAATGTCATGTCCATTACTTCAAGATAGTTGTCTCCGATGTCCATGATATCAACTTCTTTTTCTATCGACTCATATTTGACGGGATCCCCGTACCAACTATTAGCTACATTATTTTTTGTACCCGCAATCACCTGTATGTCCTTATTCGAAACCAATGCATCCCGATAGGTGTTAAAAGCACCTTCGTTATTCACCCAAACAGAAATAACGCCGTGAGTTGCGAAGCCAAGATCATAATCTCTCTGGTATTGACCATTTCTATAAAAGGCCAGACCAGTAATGAGCATTGTGAGGGAAATAACAAATTGTCCACCAAGCAGGATTCTGGTAAACCAACTTGTGCCTCCGAATTTTGCCTTTCCTTTGAGGATACTGATAGGCTCAAAAGATGTAACATAGAATGACGGGTACGATCCTGCAATGATAGCAGTGAGTCCCAGTAACGCTGCGAGAAAAAGCAGGAATCCAGCATTCTCACTATAACTCAAATCCAACTCCAGCCATGGCCATAAGGAATCGTAAGCCGGCACCAGTACTTCTGCCATCAACAACCCAGCTAACAATCCAAGAAAACAAAGGATAAGATTTTCTCCTAAAAATTGAGCTATCAACTGAATTCGCATTCCGCCCATTACTTTACGAATTCCAATTTCTTTTAGCCTCTGACTCGATATGGCAATGGAAGTGTTTGTAAAATTAAAACACGCCAATAGCAATAACATACCTGCGAGAATGGTTGGTGCGGTAACCGCTTCCTGAGGAATTCCTCCACCCAGGTAATCACTGTCCAGTCGCGGACTCTCACGATTACGACCCATCATACCCTTAAAATTTTCTAAATAATACTCCGCTATTTTAAAATCCTCCCTGACCTTGTTCTGAGGCTCTACATACTGCTGAAGTTGTTGAGTAATGCTTGGTACCCGCGATGGATCGTCGATCTCCAAAAACAATACATGGGTCCATTTCTTCCAATTTGTTTCATTGACTTCAGGATCAAGATTGATGTCCCAGAAATTATCGTGAAGGGTGATGATCTCAAATCCGAAGCTTGTATTAGCTGGAATTTTTTTAAAAACCCCTCCGACTTCAAACTCTTTAGGTCTTCTGACACCATCTTTTCCTAGGACGATTTGTGAAATGAATCTACCCACAACATCCTCCTTATTAAAATACTTTCTGGCTACTTCATCGCTTATAAAAACCTTGCCCTTATTGTGAAAATCAGCAAATGAGCCATACTTCAAATCGACGGTGAACAGGTCGAAGAAAGCAGAGTCTGCAAAAGCCCACCGTGTTCCAAATACTTCATCTCCAATGCGCGTATCGGCATACGACGACATATAACGAACGGTCTTATTGACATCCTTAAAATTATGCTTAATGTAATTTGCTAATGGCATCGGGGCCATTCCATGGCGATCTCGTTTACCCTGAAACTCTCTCCAAAACTGGACCCTGTAGACCTTTTCGGCATTCTTTTGAGAATAATCCCAGTGAGCACTGAATTCCCAATTCAGGTAAGCCACGATGCAACATGCAATGGCAATACCCATTCCAAACACATTGATGAAAATGAACAACTTGTTCTTCATCAGGTTACGAAAAGTGATCAGCAGGTAATTCTTAATCATAAAATGAGGTTAAGGGATTGCTAATTAAAAAACTATTCATCTCTTAATACGTTGGCCGGATTCAATCGCGTTGTATTGTAAACTTTATATCCGATGGAGAGGATACAGGTGATCAAAAGTATACCTGCCGATATTGTTAATGTCAACAAAGTTGCTTCCTGATAGTATTTCCATATACTCGACATCAGTAGCTCAGACATTGATGCGCCAGCATAGCCTCCCAATACCGATGCAATAATTAAAATAATCATAAACTCCATGTTGATAACCCGCGCCAGATTTCCAATAGATGCACCCAGAACCTTTCGCACCCCGATCTCCTTCATCTTCTTGATAATATTGAGCGATACCAGGGTAAACAGGCCGGTTGCAGAAAGTATCAGTGCTATCGATCCCAGAAAAATAAACATAACAAGTACATTATTATTTATCGTGTTTGCTTCTACCATTTCCTCGTCCATAAACCGTCCCATGTACAAGCGATTCGGAAAAATCTCCTTCCATTTGACTTCCATAAATTGATTGGTAGAAACGAGCTTATCCAATGGAACGCTTACAATAATATGATTTACCTTTTCCTTTGGACCATAGCGGAACATCACCGGCTCCATTTGTTCCCACAGACCTCGATTATAAACGTCTTTCACAACACCCACTACATAATACTTCACCGTATCCATCCAGATGATCTCCTTTCCGATCGGATCTTTCATATCAAGTTTCCGGGCAAGTCCTTCTGTTATAACAACGGATCCTTTTCTGTCATTCTCAGAATCTTTTTGAAAATTACGCCCTTCTTTAAATGTCAAACCCATCGTTGTTAAATAATCGTCGCCGACATCCAGTATATCAACTTCAATTTCCTTATCCTCATGCTTGACAGGATCATTGATGGATGACGAGTATAAATGATGCTGAGAACCGGCAATGGCAATGATCGCGGGGTTTTGGGTAAGCGCATTGCGATACGTCTCATACTCCGACCGGTTATCAACATAGGTATAAATTACTCCACTCTTGTTGAATCCTAAATCAAAGTTTTTCTGGAATTTAGCATTGTCTATAAAAGCAATACTCGAGACAATGGCA
>JANYDR010000576.1 GCA_025363495.1 Cyclobacteriaceae bacterium
CGATGAAGTAATGACAGGTCTTGGACGGACCGGCGCCTGGTTTGGTCTCGAACATTGGCAAACAATTGCCGATATTGTCACCGTGGGAAAAAGTTTAGGAGCGGGCTATGCCCCCATCGCTGCAACGATGATGACAGAGAAAGTTCTTGCTCCTATAAAGAATGGAACAGGATTGATCATGAGTGGTCACACGTATAGTGGCCATCCAATGTCGTGTGCTACTGCTTTAAAAATTTTGGAGATTGTAGAAGAGGATCATTTGATTGATAACGTGAATAAACAGGGAACCTATATAAAGACAGGTATTAGTAAGCTCAAAGTCAATTATAGCTTTATAAACATTGTACGGGGAAAAGGATTGTTAATCGGATTTGAATTCAATCCCGCATTAAAAGGACTTCAGCATAAATTAATTGACCGATGCTTTGCAAACGGATTGTTGGTTTATCCGGCGGTGGGAGGCAAGGAGGGTACTGATGAAAATGGAATATTGATCTCTCCTCCATTCATCATAACACGAGAGGAAGCGGATGAGTTGCTGAGTAAATTAGATCAGTCATTTAAAGAAGTAAGTAGAGAGATTTAATATGCAGCATCATTTTAATAAGGTCACTGATTATGATACTATCAGCAAACTCTTCTTTGATGGAATGACTTTATTATTCGGCGGCTTCGGAGGAGTGGGTACACCTCCTTCCATTATAGACTGTCTAATTGATACTGGTGTGAAAGATGTTCATCTTATTGGAAACGATGCTGGCTTTCCCTGGATTGGTATTGGCAAGTTTATAAGTCTTGGAAGAGCAGAATCACTGGTAGCGTCACATATCGGATCAAATCCAATGGCTGGCGATCTTATGAATCAGGGCAAGCTGAAAGTTGAATTCTCTCCTCAGGGAATTTTAGTCGAGCGGATTCGTTCGGGTGGTGTTGGGCTTAACGGTTTTCTGACGGAGATCGGTAAAGGAACTCAACTTGCGTATGACAAACCACTTATCAATATTGGAGATAAGACCTTTTTGTATGAAGCTCCGATCATCGGTGATGTTGCAATCGTTTATGCAAAAAAAGCTGATACGTTTGGCAATCTGATCTTTGACAAAACCGCACGCAATACAAATCCTTATGTCGCTATGGCAAGCAAAGTCACCATTGTTGAGGCAGAAGAGATTGTTGAGATGGGTGAATTGAATCCCGAAGAAATAATAGTGCCGGGAATTTATGTGAAACATATCGTAGCCTCGAAAGAGAAGGGATATAACTGGAAATGGAAATGGGAGATGCAAGACAAATAATTGCAAGGCGCGCCGCTCTCGAAGTAAAAGACGGCATGATGGTTAATCTCGGTATCGGGATACCATCTCTTGTGCCAGACTATCTCGATCCATCGATTAATGTATTCTTCCAGGCCGAAAATGGAATTCTTGGCATGGGACCAACACCGTTACAAAATGCTGATGGCAATCTCAGTAATGCAGCTGGTCTCCCGGTAACAATATTGCCGGGTGCAAGTTATTTTGATAGTGGCATTGCTTTTGGAATGATCCGCAGAGGTTTTATTGATGTATCCATTTTGGGAGCGCTACAGGTTTGCTCGAAGGGAAATCTCGCCAACTGGATTGTTCCAGGTAAACGGGTACCCGGTGTTGGCGGCGCGATGGAATTGGCCTACGGGGCAAAGAATCTTATCGCGTTAATGACACATTGTGAAAAAGATGGTTCACCGAAGATCGTGAAAGAATGTTCCTTGCCAATAACAACTTTTGCATGTGTAAAGAAGATCATCACAGAGATGGCAGTGTTTTCTATTCATGAGGATGGACTTTGGCTGGACGAGATTATGGACGGGTGCACCTTAGCGGATATTGAAGATGCGACAGGAGCTGACTATAAAATTTCTACATCGCTTTGAACTGAAGATATCAGTTCAGTAGGGACTAAGCCTTTGTAGAATAAAATGTTGAGAATATAGCGGTGCCGTAGGTACGGCGCAACGAATTAAAAATTGTGATCAATGAACAGTCATCGAAAAAAAATTGAGGAATACATTGATCTTCATAGACATGAAGCAATCTCTTTTCTACAAAAAGTGGTTCGCCAACCAAGCCTCCAAGGAAACGAGACCGGTGTCCAGGAGATCGTAATTGAAAAGTTGAAGCAACTCAATCTTGAAATCGATCGTTGGGATCCGCCACATGCTGAACTTAGCAAGCACTCCTACTTTGTAGAGTCAAGAAAGAGCTATGAAAACAGTCCAAATGTAGTAGGAGTGCTACACGGAACAGGTGGCGGCAAGTCGATTATTCTAAATGGGCATATTGATGTTGTTCCTGAAGGCGACGGCACAAAATGGACGGATGATCCTTTTTCCGGTAAGATTGAAAACGGAAAAATGTTTGGTCGGGGTACCACTGACATGAAAGGTGGAAACGTTTCATTGATACTTGCCCTTGAGTCTATTATTAAATCCGGAATAAAACTAAAGGGTGATGTCATTTTTGAATCAGTAATAGAAGAGGAGACAGGAGGAGTTGGCACATTGGCTACGATTCTGCGTGGATATAAAGCCGATGCTGCTATTATTCCCGAGCCTACTAACATGAAGTTGTTTATCAAACAACAAGGATCTATGTGGTTTCGCGTAACCGTAGAAGGAAGATCTGCTCACGGAGGAACGCGCTACGAAGGAATATCAGCAATAGAACAATCCTGGAAAGTGTTCAATGCTATTATGGATTTGGAGAAAAGGCGCAATGCTTTTATAACAGATCCCTTGTATAAAACAATTCCCATTCCGCTCCCAATCAATATTGGAAAAATACAAGGCGGTTCATGGCCGTCATCTGTTGCCGACCTCGTAACACTTGAGGGAAGAATTGGAGTTGGTCCTGAAGAAAATATGGATGATGTAAGAAATGAATTGAAAGCTTGCCTGATTGATATTTCTAAAAATGACGAGTGGCTGAAAGAGCATCAGCCCAAATTGGAATTCTTTGGAGGGCAATGGGTGCCAAACGCTGTTGCGAACGATCATCCATTCGTTGATGTGTTAATAGAAAACTACACCGTTGTCTATAAGAAATCTGTTATCATCGAGGCTTCGCCCTGGGGCACAGACGGAGGGTTGCTGGGAAAAGTAGGCCTTATACCAACTCTTATAATTGGCCCGGGTGAAACGAAAATGGCACATTATCCAGACGAATTCATTGATTTGGAGGAAGTGATCAAAGCTGCCAAACTGTTTGCTTTCACAATCATTGAATGGTGTGGTGTGTTTGAGAAAGCATAGCAAGTGAATAGTCAAATAATATCTGGTGGAGCTAGAGTTTCTGTTTACACAGATCATTTTAATAAGCGTTTGAGAATAGATGATTACGCAGGGCCTATTGGTGAAGTATTAGCAATTATCAGGGGCCAAGTTTCAGATTGGGTAGAAAAACTTATTATTAAGTCCAGGCGGGAGGATGTTGCGTTCTTTCTTTCAGAAGGTTTTACTGAGGAAGCATATATAAAAAACTACTTCTCCGGAGCGGATTTGTACTTCCTCACACAATATTTTTCTCCAGAAAGAAAAGTAAGTAAAAATTGGAAAGAAGAGGAAATTATTATAGAAAAGGTTTTAGCATCAAATAATCAAATACAAACTGAAGAGGAATCAGTAAGAATTGAATTTGCTACTGAACGAGATTCAGAGGACCTCTCTAAACTTTATAGCAATGTTTTTAAAGTGTATCCTACTCCGGTTTCCGATGCGAGTTTTATACGAAAAACAATTAATGAGGGAACTGTATATGCCTATATTCGGAGAAACGGAAAAATAATAAGCGCAGCTTCGGCAGAAATCAATGCCGAACATAGAAATGCGGAAATGACAGATTGTGCTTCGCTTAAAGAAGCCGAGGGAAATGGATATATGAAAAAACTCATATCAGCTCTTGAGAAAAAACTGCTCAACGAAGGAATTACATGTTTATATTCAATTGCCCGAGCGGAATCATTTAGTATGAATATGGTTTTTCATCAGTTAGGATATACGTATAGTGGGAGGATGATTAATAATTGTTATGTGTATTCAGGGATTGAGGATATGAATGTGTGGTATAAAATTATTGTTCGTTAAATTGCTATAAGTTAATCGATCCCCACAATAAATTAACGATGAATGGATAACTATTAACGAAGCTTTTAAGATGAAAACAACTCATTATAAATTAATTTTTATTTTATTCGCCACTATAGATCTATCTGCTCAGCGAATTCCCGTTTTAAGTCAGATCGATCTTCCTCATAATTATTACTATCGCGGATTATATCTACCGCAGTTGACGAGCGGTCCGTCATCGGTTTCATGGTCGCCGGATGGAAAGAAACTTGTATTTTCAATGGGAGGGAGTTTATGGAAACAAATCATAGGAACCCAAATGGCTATACAGCTAACAGATGGAGATGAATATGACTATCAACCAGACTGGTCTCCTGATGGGAACCAAATCATCTTTGCCCG
>JANYDR010000646.1 GCA_025363495.1 Cyclobacteriaceae bacterium
CAACTGTCTTGGCACTGTTGGAATAAATATCCACCAAACGCTTGAACGTGCAGATCTGGAACTGCTCACGTGATTTCTTGTTCACGTGTGGTGAGCGAAGTACTGTGAATTTTTCTTTCTCTGTAGGAAGAGGAATAGGACCGCTTACCACTGCTCCGGTAGCTTTTACGGCACGCACGATCTTCTCGGAAGACTTGTCGACCAGATTGTGATCGTACGATTTGAGTTTAATTCTGATTTTCTGATTCATATTTTTAATTGTAATCCTACAATTCCTTTTATCCTACAATTTCTAATCCTACAATCCTTTAATCCTACAATCCTGTAATCCTAGTCCTATTTGGCAGCAACTCCTTTAACTTCCTCAATTACTTTTTCAGCCAGGTTTCTCGGAACCGGAGCATAGTGAGCGAATGTCAATGTAGCCGATGCACGCCCTGATGTAATGGTCCTCAAGTCAGTGATATATCCGAACAACTCTGACAACGGAACATCTGCCTTGATAACCTGTGCGCCACCTCGGGTATCCATACCCTTCATAACACCTCTTCTTCTATTCAAATCTCCTGTTACAGAGCCAGTGTACTCATCCGGTGAAATCACTTCCACACCCATGATCGGTTCCAGCAACTGAGGACCACATTTACGTGCAGCTTCTTTGAATCCAATGCGCGCCGCCAATTCAAACGACAATGCATCCGAGTCAACGTCGTGGAAAGAACCATGGAACAATCTTACCTTCAATGAATCGATTGGGTATCCAGCCAACGGTCCGTTAACCATTGCTGAGGCAAATCCCTTTTCAATGGCAGGGATAAACTCTCTTGGAATAACACCACCCACGATATCATTTTCAAACTCAAGACCTGGCTTATCTTCCGGTCCGAGAACACGGGGTCCGATCTCAAACACGATGTCCGCAAATTTACCGCGACCACCAGTCTGTTTCTTATAAACCTCTTTATGCTCAACAGACTTAGTAAGAGCCTCTTTGTAAGCAACCTGAGGAGCACCCTGGTTGATCTCAACTTTGAACTCACGTCTTAAACGATCGATGATGATCTCAAGGTGAAGCTCTCCCATTCCGCGAAGGATCACCTGACCAGTTTCGTGATCAGTGTTCACGCGAAGTGTAGGATCTTCCTCCACTAACTTAGAAATCGCCATACCCAGTTTATCAGCATCGGCCTGCTTCTTAGGTTCGATAGCATAACCGATTACCGGCTCAGGGAATACCATTGACTCGAGAACAACTTTGCGCTTTTCATCGCAGAGCGTATCTCCTGTCTTGATGTCTTTAAAACCAACTACGGCACCAATATCTCCGGTGTGCAGGCGGTCAATCTGATTCTGTTTGTTCGCGTGCATCTGGAATACACGTGATATACGTTCTTTATTCTCGGAGCGTGTGTTATACACATACGAGCCAGACTCAAGAACACCTGAGTATGCACGGATAAAGCACAAGCGACCAACAAATGGATCTGTTGCAATCTTGAATGCAAGCGCTACAAACGGCTCGTTTTCATCAGGGTGTATCAATACTTCTTCACCCGTGTCAGGATCTGTGCCGGCAATCACATCCTTGTCCATTGGAGAAGGAAGCAATTCCATTACATAATCCAACATTGTCTGAACGCCCTTGTTCTTGAAGGAAGAACCACATACCATCGGAACGATTCTCATCTGAACAGTTGCATCGCGCAACGCTTTCAGAATTTCAACTTCAGATATAGAATTAGGATCTTCAAAATATTTTTCAATAAGAGTTTCATCAACTTCGGCAACAGCCTCAAGAAGTTTCTCTCTGTATTCCTTTGCTTCTTCAATCATGTCAGCAGGGATTGGAATCTCCTGAAAGGTCATACCCTTATCAGTTTCATTCCAGATGATACCCTTGTTTCTAACAAGGTCAACAACACCTTTGAAGCCATCTTCTTCACCGATTGGCAATTGAAGAGCAACTGCCTTACTTCCAAGCTTTTCTTTTACCTGTTTGCAAACGCCAAGAAAATCGGCGCCTGAACGGTCCATTTTATTAACGAAACCGATACGTGCTACTTTGTAATTATCAGCCAGGCGCCAGTTAGTTTCTGATTGAGGCTCAACACCATCAACAGCACTAAACAAGAACACAAGACCATCCAATACGCGAAGTGAGCGGTTTACTTCAACAGTAAAATCCACGTGACCAGGTGTATCAATAATGTTAACGTGGTAGTCGTTGTTTTTATATTTCCAGAAAACGGTAGTAGCGGCAGACGTAATAGTGATACCTCTCTCTTGCTCCTGTTCCATCCAGTCCATGGTGGCAGCGCCTTCATGAACTTCTCCGATTTTATGATTTACACCTGCATAATAAAGTATGCGCTCAGTGGTGGTAGTCTTACCAGCATCAATGTGCGCAGCAATACCAATATTACGGGTATATCTTAAGTCTCTTGCCATTCTGAAAAAAATTCAATTAGAATCTGAAATGTGAAAATGCCTTATTCGCCTCTGCCATGCGGTGCGTATCATCTTTTTTCTTGATAGCAGCACCTTCTCCTTTTGAAGCTGCGATGATCTCAGCAGCTAATTTATCCATCATTGTCTTTTCACCACGAGCGCGGGAATAGTCAATAAGCCATTTAATGCTAAGATTGATCTTGCGCTCAGGACGAATTTCGATTGGCACCTGAAAAGTTGCTCCACCCACACGACGGCTTTTTACTTCTACCGACGGCATAAGGTTATTCATAGCACGTTTCCAAACTTCAAGACCTGGTTCAGTGGTCTTCTTCTCTACGATACCGATAGCATCATAGAATATATTGTAAGCAACGCTTTTCTTTCCCTGCTCCATCATATAGTTCACAAACTTTGTTACCAAAGCGTCTCCGAACTTAGGGTCAGGAAGTAAGTATCTTTTTTTTGGTTTTGACTTTCTCATGATCTCTTATGATTATTTCTTCTTAGCGGGTGCACCTTTTCCTGCCGGAGCTCCTTTACCTGCTGCAGCTGCACCAGCTTTAGGTCTCTTGGCACCATACTTCGAACGGCTTTGTTGTCTGCCACTAACGCCAGCTGTATCCAACGCACCACGGATGATGTGGTAACGAACACCTGGAAGATCTTTAACACGACCTCCGCGGATAAGCACGATTGAGTGCTCCTGAAGATTGTGACCTTCTCCCGGAATGTAGGCGTTAACCTCTTTTCCGTTTGTTAGGCGCACACGCGCCACCTTGCGAAGTGCAGAGTTTGGCTTCTTAGGAGTAGTTGTGTAAACACGTGTACAAACACCCCTGCGCTGTGGGCAAGAGTCAAGAGCTGGTGATTTTGACTTGAAAGTCAATTTCTTACGCCCTTTCCGTACTAGTTGCTGAATGGTTGGCATTTATATTGTCTCTTTTTGAACCGCTTAAAAATTGGACTGCAAAGGTATTTAAAGGAAGAGAGCTAACAAAGGGCTAGTTCAAAGTATTTTATGGGCTAAAAAGCCGATTTCTGGCGCAAATTTGAAGATTTACAATATTTATAATTGCAAGAAGCATCTAGCTGTTTTTTAACTTTTCACTTAAAGTAATT
>JANYDR010000684.1 GCA_025363495.1 Cyclobacteriaceae bacterium
CCGCGGTTGAGATGGTATTCTACAGGAGTCTGCTGGCGGCAATAGGCATGGCTGTGTTGCTGTTCAGTATGAAGGGCACTTTCAGGGTTTCATCAGGTGATTTTATTAAAATTATCCTGACGGGTTTTATAGTGGGTTTACATTGGATCACATTCTTTCTTTCTGCCCGCGTTGCAAATGTTTCCGTAAGTCTTGTCGGTTTTGCAACAGCAAGTTTATGGACCGCCTTTCTCGAGCCATTAGCAAAGGGCTACAGGATAAGAACAATAGAAGTTATTTTTGGATTAATTGTATTGACTGGATTGTATATCATCTTCGCCTCCGATTTTAATTACTCAAAAGGGTTAATTCTCGGCGTTCTTTCCGGATTGACATGTGCAATTTTCTCAATCATTAATTCTCAGATCGTAAAACGGGTTGATTCATTTACAATTACTTTTTATGAAATGACGGGCGCGTGCATCAGTATTACCATGTTCCTGCCAGTTTACCAGCATTTTTGGGCAGATGGAAATGAATTAAGACTGCTGCCTTCTGTTACTGACTGGGTTTGTATTGCATTGCTGGCCTGGTTATGTTCAGTGTATGCATACTCCGCAGCTGTTGAGCTGACAAAACGACTAAGTGTTTTTTCCTTTCAGCTTGCGCTAAACCTGGAACCCGTTTACGGAATCATTATGGCAGTACTTATTTTCGGTGATGAAGAAAAGATGAACGTAAATTTTTATGCAGGCACACTGGTAATTTTATGTGCCGTGCTGATATACCCAATGATGCGCAAAAGATTTACAACCATCCCGACCAGCCAAACGAATCCCTGAAGAGATTCTTAGATTCGATTTCCTTTTCAAAAATCCCAAATACAGAAGATCCTGATCCACTCATGCTTGCATAAACAGCTCCGTTCGAATACAACTTCTCCTTAAGCTGCTGAAGCATTGGATACTTTTGAAAGATCGACATTTCAAAATCATTGACTAACCGGTCCCTCCATTCAGCAATTCGCATCCCAATGAGCTCATGAAGTTCACTATCAGGAATATGGGGAGTAACTCCATTATAGGCCTCCGCAGTAGAGACATGGACAGCAGGAACCAGCACTACGATGTAATAACCTTTAAGATTAATATTAGCCAGCTCAAGCAATTCTCCACGTCCACTTCCAAGCATTGGACGGTCTTGAATGAAAAAAGCACAGTCGCTCCCGATCCTTGAAGCATATTGCATGATCCGTTCTGCGGAAAGATCAAGTTCAAAGAGTGCATTGAGTAACCTGATTGTATGTGCAGCATCAGAAGATCCTCCACCAAGCCCTGCCCCTGTTGGGATATTCTTATGCAAGTGAATCTGAACAGTATCAATTTTAAAATCCTCTTTAAGAATATGATAAGCCTTGAGACAAAGATTGTCTTCTGCATTTCCGGGAATAGCAAGGCCAGTTTGCCTAAATGTTAACGAATTGAATGGTAAAATTTCCAGGACATCTGTCCATGGAAAAGAGTAAAAACAGGTAGAGATATTGTGATAACCATCCGTTCTTTTGGAAAGAATCTGAAGACCCAGGTTAATCTTGCTCGGAGGAAAGGTGACCATAAAATAAGGTAGCGCAGATGGATAAAATCTTACCCATCTGCATGAACCTTTATTTTTTTAGTTTCTCAATAAGTTCTTCCGTGATGCCGGTGGTAGAAAATCCACCATCATGCATGAGGTTTTGCATTGTTACCATCCTGCTATAATCAGAAAACATCAATGTAATATAATTCGCACAGTCTTCGCCGGAAGCGTTGCCCAATGGCGACATCATTCTGGCATAGTCAAAAAATACATCAAACCCGGATATGCCCGCACCCGCTGTCGTCACAGTTGGTGACTGAGAGATCGTATTGACACGCACTTTTTTAGCTTTACCAAATCGATAACCATAACTCCGTGCAATAGATTCAAGAACAGCTTTTGCCTGCGCCATATCCGAATAATCAGGGAAGGTTCTTTGCGATGCAATGTAGGTAAGGGCAAGTATTGATCCCCATTCATTCATAGCGTCAGTCTTTTCAGCCGTTTGACAAACTTTATGAAAAGAGACTCCCGAAATATCCAATGTTTTTAAATACCAATCATAGTTCAAATCACCATAAGGCTTGTCCTTGCGCACATTGGGACTCATCCCAATGGAGTGAAGTACAAAATCAAGTTTACCTCCAAGTATTTCCATTGACTTCGTGAATAATGTATTCAAGTCAGATTCGCTGGTTGCATCGGCAGGAATAATTTCGGCATTGCATTGAGTTGCCAGTTCTTTGATCTTCCCCATGCGCATGGCGATGGGTGCATTGGTGAGTGTGAACTGGCCGCCCTCCTCTTTTATTTTCAGGGCTGTCTTCCAGGCAATGGAGTTTTCATCCAGTGCGCCGAAGATGATACCGCGTTTACCGCGAAGCAGGTTGTATGCCATACAATTACAGATTAAGTTTGGTCACAATATTACAAAAATCAAGTTTAGCATTATGGCTGTGATTTTTTAAAATTTGTAAATATGGCAACTCTAACAAAAGCACAGCCGATCGGGGTCTTTGACAGTGGAATTGGTGGCCTCACGGTAGCACATGCAATCAAGCAAATGATGCCAAATGAAAACCTTATCTACTTTGGCGATACGGCCCATCTTCCCTATGGCGATAAATCAGAAGCAGCAATACAGGCATACTCAATAAAAATTGCAGATGTGTTAATGAAAAAGAATTGCAAGGTCATTGTGATTGCCTGCAACTCAGCTAGCTCCGCTGCATATGAATTATTGAAAGAGTATGTTCAGCATTCAGTGAAAGTGATAAATGTAATTGACCCAATGGTAAATTGGGTTTCGGAAAATTTTCATGATTGCACCGTTGGTTTAATCGGTACAAAAAGAACGATACAATCAGGCATCTATGCAAAGAAGATTGACGCTTCAGGAAGAAATATCATTCTTCATTCGCTTCCCACGCCACTTCTTGTACCTATGATCGAAGAAGGATTCTTCAATAATAAGATAAGTCACGACATTATTGCGAAGTATCTTCGTGACCCACTGTTGGAGAAAATCGACGCTTTGATCCTGGGATGTACTCACTATCCTTTAGTTAAAAGAGAGATTCTTGATTTCTATAAAGACGCCGTGACCGTTCTGGATTCCTCCGCGATTGTTGCAAAAGCTTTGTATGACTACCTTGCATCTCAAGACCTTTTGAAGGATGAAAAGAACGGACAGGACCATTTTCTTGTTTCGGATTTTACTGAATCTTTTGAAGCGTCTACAAAACTATTTTTCAATGAAGCTGTTCAACTTGAAAAACATCCGTTGTGGAATTGATACGTATTCATGTAGGTTTTAAGGCCATTTTAAAGATTTTAATATCAATTATACTGCCAATTTTACCCGGATATTGTGATTAGAATGAGTTCCAAACCGACCCATTTCCTTGACTATTGCACCTTGGCGAGGATAATCCGGGGGAAAATATTTTTTTCTCTAAAGAATAGGTTGTCTCAGGTAAAGTTAGAGTACTTTTCATCATCCATCTTTTCGGTCCGCAGGCCAGGGGTGTACGAACTGATGTGCTTTCATCGTTATCGTGCAGATCGGGTTCGTGAGTAACTTATTAGATTTGTTAACTGGTTAAGACATTTATGATTTCAAAGAACACTATAATTATTTTTTTACTTCTGCTCAGCAGCTTCAGTCTTCGTGCCCAGGCAGTTCTGGACAGTTTGCAAAAGAGTTACAAGAATGCAAAAAATGATTCCACACGACTGGACATTTTGCTCAAGCTATCAAAGGCTTCTGAATATTATGATTATTCGAAG
>JANYDR010000011.1 GCA_025363495.1 Cyclobacteriaceae bacterium
CGGTAGTCACAATGATAGAATTTCCTCTTGAAGAATATAAGAAAGAGCCAGAGCAGATCGGCCAGAAAAAAGGAATGTCCCAGATTATAAGTGACTTTGTGAGAATGCCCAAGACAATGAAGCAGTTGGGCATAGTTCAATTCTTTTCATGGTTTGCTCTTTTCTCAATGTGGGTATTTAGTACTTCCGCAATAGCCACTCACGTCTATGGACTGCCCTCAGATGATCATTCATCAGTAAGCTTTAACAACGCAGCAAACTGGGTTGGTTTCATCTTTGGTATCTACAACGGAGTTTCAGCAATCTATGCTCTTTGTCTTCCTTTTATTGCCGCCAAAGTTGGTAGAAAATTGACACACTCCATCTCGCTCGTGGCGGGAGGCATAGGATTGATTTCGATTTACTTTATTCACGATCCTCAATTACTGATTTACTCCATGGTCGGTGTTGGAATGGCCTGGGCGAGTATCCTTGCCATGCCCTATGCCATCCTTGCCGGGTCGATTCCTCCATTGAAAATGGGGATTTATATGGGTGTTTTTAACTTTTTCATTACACTTCCACAAATCATCAATGGAGTTATCGGAGGACCGATTGTGAAGTACCTTTATAATTCAAAACCTATTTACAGTCTGGTCATGGCCGGAGTCTTCCTATTGATTGCAGCAGTTTCGGTACGATTTGTGGAAGACAAAGATGATATAGTAAATGCGCAATGAAAATAGCGGCCTCCCTCCTCATGCTTTTGATTTCAACCTCTTGCTTGAGTCAGGATTATTCTTCTTTTACACAAGCTATTACGGATTTGCATAGGCTCGGAAGCTTACGTGATAATGCGTTAAAAGCGAAAGAGACTCAAAAGCAATGGTCTGCAATTCAGACTTTTGGAATCCCATTTATCAAAGAAGATTCTGTTGCATTTCTCTATCGAGGGGAAGCAACTTCTGTAGTGTGGATGGGTGACTTTAATGGCTGGGGATCAGACAAGAATTTCCAAAATAGAGGACAACGAATTGTTAACACTAACATTTGGATTCTAAAATGTTCGTTCCCCAAAGATGCAAGGCTTGATTATAAAATTCTGATTGATGGCAATCAATGGCTGCTTGATCCTGAAAATCCGTATCAACAATGGTCGGGTGTTGGCGGTGGAAGTCCGAATTCAGAATTGCGCATGCCGCTATGGAAATCTGATCCGATTCTGATTGAACGTCCTAATATCGCCCACGGTATTATGAAGCGAGATATATTGCTCGTCAGTAAAATATTGGGCTATCAGGTTACCTATAATGTATATCTTCCTGCAGGTTATGAACAAGATGGAAAATTACCTGCAGTATATGCTACCGATGGATATGAATACCTACTCCCGGAATTAGGCAACATGGTTACAGTGCTTGATAATCTCATCGCTGATAAAAAAATCGAACCGGTTGTCGCTATTTTCATCGATCACCGTGAACCTGTTAACCGTGCTAATAACAGAAGAATGGAAGAACTAAATATGAATGAAAAGTATCTTGACTTTTTTGCGAAGGAGTTGATACCTGCCATTGAAGCTAGTTATCCTGTTAAGGCAGACGCTGCACATCGCGCGATACTCGGAACCTCAATGGGTGGATTGACGGCGGCCTACTTTACATTTGCCAGACCCGATCTCTTTAGCATGGCTGGTATTCAGTCACCTGCTTTCAAAGCACGTCCACAGATTTATGCGATTTGTGATAATTCCAGTGTTTCACAAATAAAAGTTTCTCTTACCAGTGGAGTCATCAACGACGCGAGTGTTGGGACAAGAAAGATGAAAGATATTTTGCAAAAGAATTCCTGCGTTTATAACTATCGTGAAAATAATGAAGGACATTCATGGGGCAACTGGAGGAATCTGACTGATGATATTCTGGTGGATTTTTTTGGGAAGAAGTAAAACTGAAAGTAGAAATTGGAAAGCTAAAACGGTTATCAATTCTAAACTCCTTGCTATGCTGATTATAACTTTATAAATTGAGGCAATGATTTTGTTAAAGCCCCCTATGCAAAAAATTCTACTCTTTCTTTTTGTTATTTTTTTTATCAGCGCCTGTAGCTCTGGAAAAGCTGCGCTCAAAAAAGGTGATTACTATGACGCTGTTATTGAGTCAATCAAACGACTTCGGGGAAGCCCCGAGAACAAAAAGGCTATTGCGGTATTAAGCCAGGGCTATCCATTGTCAGTTCAATATATCGATGCAAACATTCAAAATGGAATCAGCTCTGATGATCCAAAGAAGTGGCGCAATGCAGTGGCAGGATATAATCAGATCAATTACCTGAATGATCAAATAAAGACTTCCCTTGGCGCAATGAAGGTTATTACAAAACCGGAAACGCGATTCAAAGAATTAGCAGATGCAAAATCAAAAGCTGCAGAAGAAAGTTATAACGAAGGAATTACTGCTCTGATGAAGAACACGAGAGATGATTCGAAGGTAGCCTACTTTGACTTTAAGGATGCCAACAATTTTGAACCGGGCTATAAAGAATCTATCGAGATGATGACCCAGGCTGAATTTAATGCTACGCTTCGGGTTGCCTATGAAGAAACCAATGCTTCCAGCATCAATTATGGAAGCTTACAACCAGTGGTGAACAGTCTGCAACGACAATTTTTATCTTTCAAACCCATTACTCAAAAAGATACCGTTCCACCCCAACAAATTCTGCGGATAGTATTCAAAGGTTATCAGGATAATATAGGTGCAGCGGTTAATCTTTTAAGAAGCCTCACTACCACTTCCTCTTCCGAAGATCTGAAGCGCGATATTAAGACTGGTGAAAAGAAAGGTGCTGATGGAAAAACTCAAGACATCATCGAGACTGTATCAGCAAGGATCACGTACTATCACAAATCAAAAAGAACAGCGAGCAATGCCTCTTTTACAATTACGGATGCAGGAACAAATGCCGTATTACAAGATCAGAATGTAGTCGGAAATGCATCGTGGCAGCTCGATTGGGCAACCTATTCTGGGGATATCCGCGCACTTAGCACAAGTCAACAAAACCTATGCAAAGTAAGAGAAAGCTATCCTAATGATCAGGACCTTTTTAATCAGTCCATTCGTGATCTTGAAACAAATCTTAGCAACCAGCTTAAGTCGTTTTATAATAAGTATTGAATTGAATAATAGAAAATTGAAACTAGAAATTAGGTAGTGCAGCCGACATTTTTACTCCTTCGTTAAAACTATTTTTATGTTTCTTAAGTTAAAGAGGCATCAATTAAAAATCAATGGATACTAATTCTTCAGGCCTTCAAAAAGCCACTTTTGGCGGAGGTTGCTTCTGGTGCACTGAGGCATTCTTTCTTGGCCTCAAAGGAGTCGTCAAAGTTGAATCAGGCTATTCTGGTGGCAAAGTGAAAAATCCTACCTACAAAGAAGTTTGCAGTGGACTTACCGGGCACGCGGAGGTGATTCAGATCACATACGATCTGGCAGTTGTCTCTTACTCCGATCTTCTTGAAGTCTTCTGGAACACTCATGATCCGACAACACTGAATCGTCAGGGTGCTGATCAGGGAACGCAATACAGGTCGGTGGTTTATTATAACGACGAACAACAAAAGAAAATTGCAGAAGACTATAAAAAACAACTGGAAGTATCGCACACTTTTAAGGACGCAATCGTAACCGAGATCAGTCCACTGACAACCTTCTATCCCGCTGAAGATTATCACCAAAACTATTTTGCTTTAAATCAAAATGCAGGCTACTGCCAATATGTAATTCGTCCGAAAGTGGAAAAATTTAAAAAACAGTTCATCGTGAAATTAAAATAGGTTTTTTGCTTCCTGAGAAATATTTCAGGGTCTTTTCTATCAACCGTGTAACTTATGATTGAATAGTCCGTTAGACTATCCATATAGAGAATAGAATCTCTCATAGGTTTAGGTTTAGGTACAAAAAACCCTGGCAGGCGGCTTGGGTTTTTTGTTTTTAGGGAATCCACTAACATCTTCTAATTCGTATCTATATCAAACAAAACTATGAAAACCTCTCAACTACTTTCAACCATAATAGCAATGGCACTGACAGGAATTTCGCTCCTTTCATGTGCACAGAGTAAATCAAAACCCGTTTCGACAAAAGATTTTCCGGTTAAGAAAACGGAAGCAGAGTGGAAAAAAGAGTTGACGCCTGCGCAATATTACGTACTGCGTCAAAAAGGAACCGAACGAGCATTCACGGGTGAATACGCTGACAATCACGAAAAAGGAATTTATTATTGTGCTGCATGCCATCAGGAATTATTTGATTCAACTACAAAATTTGAATCAGGTACAGGATGGCCAAGTTTCTGGAAACCCATCAAACCTGAAGATGTTTCAGTAGGCTCAGATACAAGTCTTGGAATGGTTCGCGACGAAGTAGTATGCAGTAATTGCGGCGGTCACCTTGGTCACGTTTTTGATGACGGTCCTGCGCCAACGGGTTTGCGATATTGCATGAATTCTGTGTCGTTGAAATTTGAGAAAAAGAAGTAAGAGTTGAAAGAGGAAAGTTGAAAGCTGAAAGCTAGCGTATTGTAAATAAGCAAAGTATCTTTCATTTTTAAATTTACAATGGCGAGTAAAATTCAACCACCAACTTACTGAATAGGGATTTTATCCAGAGCATTCATTTTACTTATTAGACTGCCCTGGTGATGCACCTTCGAATTGACTTTCGTCTGTCAATAACCTTGCTGTTGTACAATTTTCCACCTATGTGTCAGAACTTTGCCACAGATGAACACGGACGTTTGCAAAAACCACTTTAAATAGAACAAAATTTTACAGATAAGTGCAGCTTCACTGCCAATCTGTGATAATTTAATCGATCGTAAAAAATTTTTACTTTCTTTATCCGCGAAAATCGGTGGCATCCGTGGCAAAGGTTTTTCTTTCGCTTAAGAGTCATAATTGTTTATTATCTTTTCAGAAACATAATCTCCTATGTGTCGGTTAATGGCCTATAAAGGAACTCCCATTGTCATTGACAATCTCCTTTACAAACCCAAAAATTCTCTTATCAATCAAAGTCTTCACGCAAGAGAAATTGAAGAGCCATTAAATGGCGACGGTTTTGGTGTCGGATGGTATGCACCCGAAGTAAATTACGAACCGGTTACATTTGTTTCCGTCAATCCGGCATGGAGCAATCGCAATCTTCGCAACCTGGCTCCCAAAATAAAAACAGATTGCATGCTTGCTCATGTTCGCGCTGCAAGTGTTGGTGAAGTGTCAGAATCCAATTGCCATCCGTTTCAATACAAAAACCTTTTAATGGCACACAACGGAGGCATTGAAGATTTTAATCTTGTTAAAAG
>JANYDR010000057.1 GCA_025363495.1 Cyclobacteriaceae bacterium
TGACGGAAACAGGTCACGGTTCCAATGTACGGGGACTCGAAACCACGGCTACATATGATCATTCAACAAAAACATTTGTAGTTAATACTCCCAGCAACATTGCAAAAAAGGAATATATCGGCAACGCGGCTGTTCACGGACAGATGGCAACCACTTTTGCCAAATTGATAGTAGACGGAAAAGATTATGGCGTAAGTGCGTTTCTTGTTCCTCTTCGCGATAAAAACGGAAAAACTCTTCCAGGAATTACCATAGAAGATTGTGGACGAAAAATGGGGTTAAACGGTGTTGATAATGGAAAAATAAAATTCACACAAGTAATAATTCCATACGAAAATTTACTTGACAGGTTTGCAAGCATTAGCGATGATGGAAAATTTGTTAGTCCAATCACCAGCGATAATCGCCGATTCTTTACCATGCTAGGTACATTAGTCGGTGGACGAATTGGAATACCACGTTCCGGACTCAGTGCTTCAAAGTCTGGATTGACAATTGCAATTCGTTATAGTGATGAGCGGAGACAATTTGGTCCCGACGATGGAACTGAAGTGCCAATTTTGAATTATCGCACACATCAGCGAAGACTAATGCCCTTGCTTGCAAACGCTTATGCCCTTCATTTTTCACTTCGCTATCTGACCAACAGGTTTCTCAACCGATCGGAAGCAGATATGCAGGAAATAGAAGCACTTGCCGCGGGATTAAAATCTTTTGCGACCTGGAATACAACCACCACTCTCCAGGAGTGTAGGGAATGTTGCGGAGGTAAAGGCTATTTATCGGAGAACGGGATCGATCGGTTAAAAAATGATTCAGAGATCTATACAACCTTTGAAGGCGATAATACTGTGCTGATGCAGTTAGTTGCTAAAAGCAGGCTCACAGAATTCAAACAGGAATTCGGAAGTATGGGTTTGCTCGGAATATTGAATTATGTAACTGATCATGCCACTACGTCTATAACAGAAAGAAACCCATTCACTACCCGCAATACAGATGAGAATCACCTGTTGGATTTTGAATTCTATCTAAGTGCCTTTAAGTACCGTGAACGCGACATTCTTGAATCTTCAGCCAAGAGGCTCAGAAAACATATAAGTGGGGGCATGGATTCATTTGATGCATTTAATGTAAGTCAGCACCACCTTGTTCAGGTGGCTTTCGCGCACGTCGAACGAGTGATCCTAGAACAATTTATAAAGCAGGTCAACGATACAAAAGATGCGGAATGTAAAGCTGTGTTGAAAAAGCTATGCCAGCTATTCGCCTTATCACAAATAGAAAAAAATAAAGGCTGGTACCTTGAAAGTGGCTATATGGAAGGTGTCAAAACAAAGGCCATCCGGAAAATGGTAAATCAGCTCTGCTGGGACATTCGCCAGGAGGCAGTGCCTCTTGTGAATGCCTTCAAAATCCCCGACCAATGCCTCTCCGCTCCCATCGCAAAACTCAGAACGTAGAAGGATACAGGATACAAGTTACAGGTTGCGTAGGCTTTAACTAAAATATCATTATATTATCTGACATACTATAATTAAATTGTGAGCACTTGCATCCTGTATCATGTAACCTGTAACTTATTGCCGTATGAAAAAGCTTACCCTAATCCTTGCCCTCATCTCCTTTCAAAGTCATGCACAGGATATCGCATCAATCGCAAACGCATTCCTGAATACCCTTGATAACAATCAAAAATCAACAGCTCAATATTCGTTAGACGATGGCGAGCGATTTAACTGGCATTTTGTTCCCCGCGAACGGAAAGGAGTCTGCTTCAGAACTTTCAGTGAATCGCAACGAAGCGCAGCACTTTCATTCTTAAAAGCATCTCTAAGTGATCAGGGCTACACAAAAGCTACCTCCATTATGGCGCTTGAAAATGTTTTACGTGAAATTGAAAACCGTACATCAACTGATACTTATCGCGATCCTCTTAATTACTACATAACTATTTTTGGAACGCCTTCAGCAAAAGCAGCATGGGCGTGGAGACTTGAAGGGCATCATGTCGCATTCAATTTCGCGTCTGCCAATAATGAAATAATGTCCTCTACCCCATCCTTCTTTGGCAGCAATCCAGGGATTGTTCCTGGCGGTGCTGAAAAAGGTAAGGAAATATTGAAGTCGGAAACCGATCTTGGTTTTGAACTGATTAATTCATTAAATGCTGAACAAAAAAAGAAAGCGATCATTTCTGAAAAGGCTCTTCCTGAAATAATTTCATTCAATACCCGTAAGGCACAGGCTCTTTCACCTTCAGGAATTATCTATAGCGAACTGTCAAAAGATCAGCAAAAGACTTTCATGAAACTACTTAACATCTATGTGAAGAACTACCAATTTGGTTTTGCGAACAGGTTAATGGAAAAGATCAATAAAGCAGGTATCGAAAATTTGTCTTTCGCCTGGGCGGGTGGTTTTGTTGGAGGAACGGGAAATTATTATAGGATCCAGGGCCCAATGTTATTGATAGAATACGACAATACGCAAACAAACGCCAATCATGTTCACGCTGCTGTGAGAGATCTGACAAATGATTTTGCGGAAGATATCTTACGGGAACATTATCAAAAGGAACATCCTTAGTCCTGCTTTGTCAAGCTACCAATTTCATTGCGCTAAGACTTAGTAAAATGCAGCAATCAGCTATGGATGTAGTTGGTGATGAGCTGTAGAACAGTTTTTTGCCACGATGTCACGGATTTTCACTGATAATGCATAATGTTAGTCATGAACAAAACACACATTTCAGTTGAGAAAATCCGTGTTATTCTATCTAACAAATTATCGGATGGGTAAAATCAGGGCAAAAACAATGATCAATCTCTTCAAAGGTGACTTGTATTTTTTTGCTCCACGGCCGCATGGCCGAGTCATCGCACCGACGCTGGGTCATCTTTAGCCACCCACTTGCTCGCCGCACCGCCCGGCAAAATACTAAGGCGTCTTATGCAATGACAGAAAATTGCCCTTCGATTGAGCTGCGGGATTTTCTTTCAATTTGAATTTCAGGTAACGGTTGGAACCATCTTCGAAAAGCCGAAATTTACCGCCCTTATAGCTATTGAAAAATCCAATGGGTTTACGAGGGGCGATGGCCGGGCGGAAAAACGGGGTGGTGAGATGGAATGCGCGGGGAACCCTGCCTACCGGGGACGATAGACATTAAGTTAGAAACATTATTTACCCAAACAAGGTCTTGGAATCCTGGCAAAGTTCTGACACATTAATGACTTCGTCATTAATGTGTGTCCCTGCGCGCGTGAGTTGTCAATGACAAGCTATTAGTTAGTAACTCTGGCGCTTAGGCTATTGAGACTACCACCCGGAGGATTGCTGTAGCCAACAAAGTAAATAGTCTGAAATATCGCGGCGTTAGTCAATGGTAATCCAACAGTTAGCAACAATTTATTGTCACTTGATCTTCTTATTTCAGCCGAATAATTATTGACAGCAAATTCCTGAAACTGACTCGCCTGCATATACGTCTGCCCTGTCACAAGGGTTGTTCCAACATTTATAAACTTGACATCCACTGCGGGGGTATCCGGAGATAAATGAATAAACCTGATCGGTGTATCCGCTTGATTTACCAGGTTAACCCCATCTTCAATAATGATTGCTTGTGGTTTGCCTGAAGGTTTGTTAACTACAGCAATAGTGTACGCTTTATTCTGAACGAAATTAAAGGTTGTATCAATCAGAGTGGCAGCAGAGGCAACGGAAATAAATTTAACTTTTCTTATTCCAAGATTATTCGTTTGAATATAACCCGAATATGTCTTGTAAGCGAACGTTCCGCTTAATGGTGCATCATCCAGATACACTGTCATGTCCAGGTTATTAGGTGAGCCATGAAAAAAAGCTACCTCGGCTGAAGGGAGAGGTGCCACATTGCTGCTGGAATTGAGATTGCAACCATTTAATGCCAAAAGAAAAAATAAAACAAAAAATCTAACGAAACTCAATGCAGTGACCATCTTCATAATTTCAATTGATTAAAAGTTGATAATCCATAACCCATCCAACGCAAACTCCATTACCAATTAATTAACAATTTTATAACTCAGACTATTGAGATTTCCCCCTGGTGGAGTACTGTATCCCACAAAATAAATGGTCTGAAAAGTGCCGGGCAACACAATCGTCAAAGGAACCGTTATCAGTAATTTATTATCACTGTACCTTCTTACTTCAACCGTATAGTTTTTGGTTGGAAATTCCTGAAATGCAGTGCCCTGTGTATAAGTCTGACCTGTAACAAGCGGAACTCCCGCCTCTATTAAATTGACACTTACAGCGGGAGTATCCGGTGATAAATGAACAAACCTGATTGCAGTATTTGATTGACTTGTCAACGCTCCTGAAGTCTCCATCAGGAGTGCCTGAGGAGTGCCTGATGATTTATTGGCTACAACTATTGTATAGGACTTGCTTTGAACTAATGTAAAACTTGTGTCAATCTGTATGGTCAAAGAAGCCGTAACACTAAACTTCACTTTTTTTAATCCCGGCGGTGTAACCTGAAGATAGCCGGTGAACGATTTGAACTCAAAGGTTCCTGCATTTATGGGCGCTGAGTCTATAAAAATATCCAGGCCCTGATCATTTGGCGAGGCGTGGAAAAAAGACAATGCAGATGATGGAGGAATTGTCACAGCATTGTCACTTGCCGGAATCCCGCAACTGTTAAATGTTAAAATAAAGCATAAACCCAAAAAACTAAAAAAGCCCGATAGTAAACTCTTAACCATAATTCAATTGTCTGATATTCGGCACAATTGCGCCATTATGCTGCAAAGTTATAAATTTATATTCTATCGGGTAATTCCAGCACCTACCGGCTACGAGCAGGCAGGTGATATCGATAAAGCCGGTTAAATAAGCGACAAAATACAATCCAGTAAAACAGCAATTAATAATCTGAATAGTCGGTTGGGTACAACAGGTAGATATTGATCTTGGAAACATTGTGCTGATACTCTTCCATACCCGAAAGCCTCTTCCATTGTGGGTCATCCCTGAAAGATTTCCATTTTTCATCATGTATGGCAATATTGGCAAACGAAGTCATGTACATAAGATTAGGCATTCTACCGCCGGAAATTACATCAGCGTAGAAAACAGCATTAAATCCAAGTCGCTTAAACAAGCTAACCTCATCACCGTCATTAAACATCTTGACTTTATTTCTGTATATTTTCTCTGTCGCGCCTTCATAACTTCTCAGTTCATAAATTCTCTCCGATCTTGGATTAGAAAACTTCGGAGCCTCCATCGAAGTCATACCAGGAAACGCACGAAGCAAAATCGATTCAATTCTGTCATAGGGAGGATTCGTATAAAGCAGGTCAAGGTATTCCTTTCCGTTTTTGTTAAAATCAGTATCAGCAATAAGGCCATCTGCTACTTTTAGCATTTGCTCCAGGGAATTGTAGGGAGCAATAACGTAAATACGTTTTCCATTTATGGTATCAGATTCAATGGGCTTAAATACGCCTATATTTTTAATACCTGCCTTGTGCAATGCCGGGAGATAGGCATTCTTCAGGAAAGCATCTATACCGGCTTCCTGAGATTTATCTTTCAAACGATAGACCTTTATTTCGTAAAACTCTTTCGATTTTTGCGCAACTGTTCTGACAGAATAAAAGGTGAGGAAAGATAAAAACAGTACAGAGAATATGATTCTGGTTCTCATTCGTTAAAATTATTAATTATGAGTTATGAGTTATGAATTGGTTACAACTTAACAGCCTGGCGTGCGAGCAATTTCCAGTCTGACTTCTGCTTTATCCAGACCAGCATGACGCTGATGTTGGCTGTTCCAGGAGTTCCATTGTTTATTGTCTCTCCTTTTAAAATATGTCTCACCACAGCCGTCTTATCCGTAGTCTTTATCGTTTGATCTGTAATTGATATTGAAACAAAATCAGATTTACCGGAAACAAGGGCTTCGACAAATTGAGTTTTGTCCTCTACTTTTCCACTGGAGTGGCCATAGCTTAAGTTATCTGCCGTAATAGCCTCCAGGCCGGATTTACTGGCATCAATCATCGCCTTGTGCAATTTATCAACCGCCGCCGCAACTTCCTTTTCATCAGCCGATTGTGCCAGTAGAACAGTGCTTAACAGACAGAACGCTACAAATGAAAAATATTTCTTTATCATGGGAG
>JANYDR010000094.1 GCA_025363495.1 Cyclobacteriaceae bacterium
TCTTGAATCTCACGGGAAATCTTACAACTGCTGTAATAGCATGATGAATCACGAACTTTTTTAAAGTGTCGGCGTTAGCTTGTATGAAAATCAGTTGGCTATGAAAATCTTATTCAAATTCTCCTCTCTGGGAATAAATCCTCTCGGAATAAATCCGATTTACCGTGACCTGTTGCTTGTGTTGATTGCTGGGATACTTACTTCTGTAGCGATCGTCTCTGTTGGTTACATGATCTCGACGCAGGTTTAATCCTGGTTAGTTCTAATTGGCCTTGGGTCGTGCACCGATCCACTCTTCACCGTCTTCAAAAATTTCCTTTTTAAATACGGGAATTTTTTCTTTGAGTCTGTCGATAATGAATTGACATGCTTCAAAGGATTCTTTCCGGTGCCTGGTTGAAACGGCCACCACAACGGCGACTTCTCCTGGCTTCAGGCTTCCGATCCTGTGACTTACCGCCCATCCAAGCAATTCCCAGCGCTGCCCAGCCTCGTCTATAATCTTCCTGGTTTCGGACGCAGCCATGCTTTCATACGCTTCATATTCCAGTGACACTACTTTCTTGTCGTTGTCGATGCTTCTGACGGTTCCGATGAAAACATTTACGGCCCCAGCACTTACATTTGAGGCAGTTTCGATGACTTTCTGTACATCGATTGGTTTTTCCGTGATGCTAATCATGACATCTGCTTTTTTACATAAAATAAAGAATTGAAATTAGGTATTCAGTGTTTAATGATCAAGCTGTAACTTTAAAGGATTAAGCCTAAGGGAATGACATCTGTGTTTACACAACAGGAATTGATCCGCTACAGCCGGCAGATGTTATTGCCTGATCTGGGTGTGGTAGGTCAGAAAAAACTGAAGCATGGAAGTATATTGGTAATAGGGGCAGGTGGACTTGGATCGCCGGCACTTTATTATATAGTCGCGGCGGGAGTTGGGCGAGTTGGAATTGTGGATTTTGATGTTGTGGATGAAAGTAATTTGCAACGCCAGATATTATACGGTTCGGGCGATATTGGAATATCAAAGACAATCAGTGCGAAGAGAAGACTTGCTGATCTGAATCCTAACGTAAAAATTGAAATTCATGATGGCTTACTGAATTCACAAAATGCCATGGAGATTATTTCATTGTATGACGTGATCATTGATGGGTCTGATAATCTTCCCACACGCTACCTGGTGAATGATGCGTGTGTACTGCAAAAAAAGACATTGATCTATGGCGCGATTTTTCAATTTGAAGGCCAGCTAAGTGTTTTTAATCAGCTGTTAAATGATGGGACGCGGGGACCAAATTATAGGGACCTTTTTCCTGAACCTCCGCCACCTGAAATGGTACCTTCTTGCAACGTTGGTGGAGTGTTGGGTGTATTGCCTGGAATCATTGGTTCGATGCAGGCAAGTGAAGCTATCAAAGTAGTTGCGGGAATCGGAACGACACTCAGCGGGCGTTTGGTGATCTTTGATGCTTTAGATTTCACAACCCGATTTCTAAATTTAAAGAGTCATCCGGATAATCCAATTTCTGGAAACAACCCTACGATCCATAAGCTCATTGACTATGAAACATTTTGTAATGGAGTATCTAAAAGAGATTACTTAAAAGAAATGACTCCTTTTGAAGTGAAGAAACTTATCGAGAAAGCAACTATTCAACTTATAGATGTTCGTGAACCTTTCGAGTTTGAATTAATAAATATCGGTGGATTGAATATTCCACTAAGCACTATTGAGGAGCACACTGAATTAATTGAAAAGAATAGACCTGTTGTGGTCCATTGTAAGAGTGGACAGCGGAGTGCCCAGGCCATCAGGCAGCTTGAATTGCTGGGGTTTACTAATTTGATGAATATGAAGGACGGATTGATTGGGTGGAGGAGAGAGGTGGATAAAGATTTAATTTTGTATTGATTCGTTATTTGTTGATTCGGTAATTTGTTGGTGTCATATCAATGAATTTTGAATTCACGCTAACGTCAAATAATTAATCATTGCCAGATTTTGAGAGATGACTTTCCACGAATTCCCCTCATCATCTGATAAATACAAATTGCCATTGTTTGTTCCAAACGCAAGGGTATTTCCCTTTTTAACAAATGAATGGCGAAGGACAAGATCAAAAGCATTCGAGTCCGGTAATCCTCTGGAGAGTGTGATCCAGTTCTTTCCACCATCGGTCGTTTTGCATACGACGACCTTTAAATCTACCGGGATGCGTTGCTCATCACTATGTGCCGGGACTACCCAGGCGGTGAGAGGATCGTGTTCATCAATAGCAAGAGCAAATCCATATTTTGGAAATCCCGACTGACCACTTATATCTTCCCAAATTTCTCCACTATCGGTTGATTTGAAAATACCACAATGATTTTGTTGCCAAAGGACGTCAGGATGTTTCGGGCATAAAAGTATCCGATGCGGATCATGACCTATTTCTGCATTTGGATTCGGCAGATAAGCCGCTACCAATCCGGTATTTTTTGCCTGCCAGTTTTTTCCGCCGTCCTGTGTTTCGAAAACGCCTGCGCAACTCACGCCTACAAAAAGATGGTTACTATCACGTGGGTCCAGTACGATAGAGTGAATAAATGGGTAATCTTTGCCAGCGCCAAACCATTGTTTCGGGTCCTGACGGCTGGGGTGATTCCAAAGACTTTCAACCATGTGAAATTTATTTCCATTGTTATTACTATAAAATAATCCTCCCGGTTCAGTGCCAAGCCAAAGCTCTTCCGGGCGATCCACTCCAGCATGCTGCATCATCCAGATTTTTTTTAATGAAGCGACTTTGCCAGGAGCATATTGATAATTATTATAGTTGGGCACTTCAACCTCCTGCCAATGATTTCCTTCGTCTTGTGAGCGATGAAGTTTCTCGCCCCAATGCCGGTGTGATACTGCGACCCACCAGGTGTTGGTACGCTCATCGACATAAACCATTGAGATGGGCAGACCTTCAAATTGAACAGAAATTATTTTCAACTCTGATCCGAAGTTATTGTAAATGACAAGTCCTTTGGAACTACCAACTAATAGTTTGGTCTGCATAATGATTAGCCTCCCGACAGAGCTTGAAAAATGATTAATTCATCCTTGGCTGTTACGGCATCGTTGAGTGTTACCCGGTCGCGAATAAGTTCACCTTTCACAAAAATGTTTACGTGCTTTCTTAATTGACCATTCTCCTCTGTCAGGTAACCAAGAATTCCCGGGTGTGTTATCTCAAGAAGCTGAAGGGTTTCTTTTACTGTAGTGGCGGAAATATCCATTTCAGTGAGAGTAGGGAAGAAGCGTTTTAGCGCAGATGTAAATTTTACTCTTGCCATGATGAATAACCTTGCTGTTAGATATTCTTTTCCCTTAAGACTATAAAATATCTTAATTTGCTTAGAACTTATTTCAAAAGTAAAGTATTTACAGCTTAGGCAATTAAGGGATTAGAGAAATTATGAAAGAGTTGCTTCCTCAGATGATTGAATGGGTGCGTTTGAAAAGGCCTTTTGCAGTAGCACGGGTTATTCAGACATGGGGATCTTCTCCACGACCTATAGGATCAACCTTGATTATTTCTCGTGATGGAGAGATGACAGGATCAGTGAGTGGGGGCTGCGTGGAAGGTTCGGTTGTTAAAGAAGCCAGGAAAATTATAGCAGATCAAAGTTCAAAACGTTTGTCGTATGGTGTAAGTGATGACGAAGCATGGGCCGTTGGATTGACCTGTGGGGGAAAGGTCCAGGTTTATCTTCAGGCCTATCCGTTGGAAAATTCAACTCAAGCCGATGTTTGGAATTCCCTTCAGTTATTCCTGTCGGAAAACGAGAGTTGTATTTTAGTAAGCGCGGTAATAGATGGTGAGAATCGAAATACACTAATTGACCGTAACTACAATTTAATTGGATTTTCTTTACCTGATGAAGTGATAAAAAGGGCTAAGGAGGCTTATGTTCACCGTAAGTATGAATTATTGTCAGTAAATGATATTGATTATTTCATTCATGTTTTTCCAAAACGAAGCCGACTGCTGATCATTGGCGCCGCACATATTGCTGTTGAGCTTGTTCAATTGGCGAAGCTATACGATTTCGAGACGTGGGTAATTGATCCAAGAG
>JANYDR010000116.1 GCA_025363495.1 Cyclobacteriaceae bacterium
CATCTTTCACTGCTGTGGCAATACTTTCAGGCGTCAATATATTCGTGGAGCAAAAACCCCACGTGCCATTGACGATTACCCGTATGCCCATTCCAAAAGATTCCGTGTTCAGGATGTTTTGAACCTTATCTTCCCTTGTAATAATAAATTGATTCAGGTACCGGGCTATCCGTACATCCGCATAGGAAGCACCGTTTGATTTAGCGGTGTTCAGTGCGACATCGGCGAGTCGCTTTTTTTGAGCAACGTCCATTCCAGGAGCAAGCAACTGTTCAGGTGTTACTATTTTACCCAGCGATGACAAAGGAAGGGCGAGTGCGCCAGCGCTCATTCCGGCCAGTTGCATGAAGTATCTTCGATTCATATTAAAACAGGTAAGTTGATCGATGAAAAAATCTATCCTGTAATATCAGCTAGTTTTATTGATTTTCGAAGAGAATTTTTGAGAGTGGCTTAAGTTGTCGAAGGAGCTGATGTCCGACCACGTCCGACCATCGTCGGATATGTCTCGGATGAACGTCCGAGCTTGTCTGACCAGAAACCGATGAAGATCGTGTTACCCTTTTCAAGGGCCGATTTATGCAAAGGCAATGCTATAAGGTTGCCAAGTGTCTTGTCCTGAAATAGCTTGTCATTTAAAGCTTAAACAGGATGAACAAAAAGGAAAGAAAAAGGTCAGAACCTCTTAGTCGGAGCCCACACCGAAAACGTACAGAAGTCGAGATGATCAAAATAGCAAAGGAGATCAATGACGGCTTAATTGGGATTCTCCCGGCGTCATATAAATATGGCCTATGTAGAAATACTTTGAAGCACTGGCTTGCTCGATTGTATCTGCGTAAATTGGAAGGTGAGCCCTCAACAAAGATCACACTTCAAATGACCGAAGAACATTAGTCCAAAGTTTTGATTCAAAAGGTTAAAGAGCTCACTAAAGCATTGGCACATTCTCAACTCAAAGTGAAAAGCCTTGAGACCATGATTCAGGTTGCGGAAGAAGACCTTCATATCAAGATTAAAAAAAAGTCTGGTACCAAACCGTCAAAAGATTAAGGCAAAGTCGTTCCCGAGAAAGCCTGGGAATACTTTGTGCATTGTTTGGTGTCAGCAGGCAGGCTTATTATGAAGCTCAGGGTCAAGAAAAAAAAACAAGTATTGCTCATATGATTGTGTTATCTCTGGTTCGAGATTTTCGCAGCGATATTCCCTTGATCGGCACTAGGAAGATTTTACTTGTTTTGATTCCTGAGTTAGAAAAACATAAAATTAAAATGGGCCGTGATCAGCTTTTTAATTTGCTTCGGTTCCATGGACTTCTGATAAGGACGCGGAAGAGAATGGTAAAAACAACTAACTCCCATCATTGGCTTAAAAAGTATCCGAACCTGACCAAGGGACTCATCTTAAATGCCCCAGAAGAGCTCTGGGTGAGCGATATAACCTACATTCGCACGCTTACCGGTTTTAGTTACTTGAGCATTATTACAGATGCTTATTCACACAAGATTGTTGGGCATGCTCTGTATCCAACCCTTGAAGCGACGGGGTGTATTGAGGCCCTGCTGATTGCAGTGAACGAAAGAAAAAGAGCGTCTTCATTTATTCTTATTCATCACTCAGATCGGGGCATCCAGTACTGTTCAAGCGAATACATTGATATCCTTAATCGGGAAGGTATTGCAATTAGCATGACTCAAAATGGAAGCCCTTATGAGAATGCCTTAGCAGAACGGGTAAACGGAATCATCAAGAATGAGTTCTTCCCCAAACGTGTCTACCAAAATCACAAAGACGCGAAAAAAGCTATTGCGCTAATTGTTAACAACTATAACCTGAAGCGTCCCCATTCCAGCGTTGATTATCTAACCCCACAGGAAGCTCACTGCAAAACTGGGCCGCTTAGGAAGCGATGGAAAAATTACTCTAAACCTTTTATAAGAAAGGAGGTCACCACTATTGCAGAATAGGTTTTATTCAGGCATAAACAGAAACGCATAGGATGTAAAAATAAATCCGGCAGTAGTTACCCACCCATCGGACCTATGCTTATCTGACCGAAATATCCCTGGCGGGTTGCTCCTCAGCAGAGCCCACTTCCGTTTTTTTCGAGTATCACAAATCTAATAGAATTACTTTTTAAAAAAGATTCAATGCCAATCCAGACTATTACCTATCATTGTAAAGAGATATCAGGATTAACAAGATTTACACACCAAATCATTGTAAATCATTTTCAGGATTATCAACAAAAACTGTAAGGTTTTTTCAGGACGAGACAGAGTTAAAAAGCGAGTAGAAAGTGGAGCATCGGCAGATTTAAATTCCCCGTAGCTTTGCAAGCTTTTGAAATTTGGTAAGTATTGAAATCACACCACCATGCTCCAAAACTTCATTACCTCGCTCTGGCGCTACATTTCTAAAAATAAGATTTTCACATTTATTAATGTGGCAGGATTGGCGATTGGAATGCTGGCTTGCTCATTGTACAATTTGTGTTCAATGAATGGATCTATGATAACTTCTATTATTACGAACTGAGCATTGATCAATCAACAAAGCTTTGAGGTTTTAACAAAAACTCTTGCAATCATTACCTGTACCTATTATTAGCAAAAGTGATTGTGGGTTTTCAAACATGTTCAGATTTTGTACCTTTGAAACACCAAGGGATCGATTTATTTACCTTGATTTTGAGCCGCGTACTCCGTTGTGGTACCGCTGTTTCGAAAGGCATAAAAATATTTGAGAGTCAGGTTGTTACGTTAACAGAAAAACTTCCTCCTCCACTGTGTTCTTGCAGCCTCCCTGAATCCAAATCGCAATTGAGCATACAAGAAGTCAAAACTTGGATTTCCTCCCCTCAACCCACAAAGAGAATTGGTATTAATAACAATATGAGGTCAAGATGAATGCGTGGCTTGATCCAGACTGGACATCCTATTAAAATCTTTTGAAAGAATAATACAACCTACAGGCAACGTTACGTGCATGTTTTGCATTTTACCTTTATACCATCAAAAAGCAGGAATGAATATTGCAAAAGGAGCCGTTTACTTTCTCCTGATCCTTTCGACTTTAAAATTATCCGCACAGCAATTACCTTATCCCACAATTGGTTTTAGGACAATCACCACCTACGACTCCAGCCGGTTGTATCGACCGAATGTGCCAACATCAGATCCCCTTCATCATCGACCTGTTGAAATGGATCTGTGGTATCCGGCTGAAGTCAATCCAAGCGATACTATCGTTAAATTCTATGATTTGATCCAGCTTTTGGAGAAAAGAAGTGCATTTTTTGGTAACACAACTAAATTCAATGGCCTAAGCGATGAGTTGATACAATATATCTGCGCCGGGTTTGATTGTAAGAATCCTGAAACTCTCAAAAGCCTAGCGACAAAAAGCTATTTAAATGCAAAACCTGTGGCGGAGAAATTCCCGCTCGTCGTTTACCTGACGGCTTTTAATGGGATGAGCTACGAGAACTTTCAGTTATTTGAAGCACTCGCACACCAAGGATTTATCGTTGTTTCAATAAGTTCTATTGGCAGATATCCAGGCAACATGTCACTAAATAGTGCCGACCTATTTGAACAAGTGAGGGACGCAACATTTTCCATTAAATATTTAGCATCGAAAGATCTTGTCACACAAGACTATTCATTACTCGGTTACAGCTGGGGAGGGCTGGCTGCGAGCGTGATGGCGATGACACCATCATTTCAATATAGGGCTATTATTTCGTTGGATGGGTCGGAGCAATTTAACTATGGTAACGAGGAAGACATCAAAAATTTTACTCAAATCAGAGAATCTGGTTACTTTAAACCACAAAAAATACAAGTTCCCTACCTTTATCTGGATCAGGACTTTACCAGCGATGATGATATCCCAGATTCTGTATATGCGATTACCGATCACATCAGGAATTCCTACTATCTCAAAATCATAGGCGCATCTCATACGGATTTCTCCTGTTTGAGCAATATCTCGAGACAAGACTCAACGGATGATAATAAATATAAACTAATTCAGAATCTAATCACGCATTTTCTACTGGACAGAGTAAAGGGTTCCAACGATTTTGAGGCTTTTGCTTCTAAGTCATTGGTCTCTAAAACATTTTCTTTACCCAAAATTGACGCCATCAATTCCGGGAAAACTATCAAAGGAATTGTCAGAGACGTAAACACAAACGCTACTCTGCCGTATGTGAATATCGGAATACCTGGCAAAGGGATTGGTACCGCCACTGATCTCAATGGCAAATTCAGTCTCACCATACCCGTGTCATTTGCAAATGATACCCTCAAATTCTCAATGGTTGGATACGAAGAGCATATAATCAATTTGCATAATTGGCCAAGAAACGTCAAAATGTCTGATATCCGATTAAAGGAAAGAATAAGTGAATTAAGGGAAGTTGTGGTTCCTGGCGACAGGTTAACTACTAAAGTGCTCGGAAATAAAACTCAGTCTAAATTCTTTGGAGGAAAGTTTGCGTCAAATGACCTTGGTAGTGAACTCGCAATCCGTATCAAGATTAAGAAAGCTGTGACCTTCTTGGAATCATTTTATGTCAACATTTCCTATAACACTTCCGATTCAAGCACCTTTCGACTAAACATCTATGAGGTAAAGAATGGCTTGCCAGGTCGCAATATCCTTACCGAAAATATCTTGTTCCAAATAGGTCGTCAATCGGGGAAAATTGAATTCGATCTTTCGAAATATGATATTATTGTGAAGGATGATTTTTTCGTTTCGCTCGAGTGGATAGATGGAAATAAAAATTCAGGAATTGTGTTCTCTGGAGGCTTTACGAACAAAAACACATTTTATAGGAAGGCAAGTCAAGGAAAGTGGAAAAAACATCAGCTAGGGGTTGGGTTTAATGTAAAAGTTATATATTAACCCTGCTTTTCCTCGCATTTGCTTCAAAGATAAAGTCCCAAGTAGCTAAACGAGCTGCGAATGAAAAATTCGTCTTGATTACACTTTAAATTCCTCTTCCTTTTTTTCTTGGGCGTTTAATGATCTGTTCTTCTGTTTTTGGTTTTTGAGATTGGTCTATCTTTTTGTTAACCGTTTGCCCTTCAAGTACTAACCTAAAATGCTGATTAAACCAAGTAACACTTTTATCAAGCAGTATGAGATCTTTAGATTCTTTACCAAAGCTCGCCACCAATCCAAATGTTGGAACTGAGTTGAAGAATGAGCAAGTGTCAAAAAACTGTAGTTGGTCTTTCACACGTTTTATTCCTTCATCGAAATTAAAATTGATGGTATCAAATAGGATGTTATGTCCTCCAAGGCTTACACGAGTCTTTACACGCGATGCCGCAATAGTTGGATTGTCCAGGCCAACGTAAATAAGATTAACTGAGTAATGCCTTTCTTTAAATTGATTTGCAATATCCATCGTGAGATCGGAAGAAAAATTGGTCTCGAACGCAAAATCCTTTCCTTCTGACATAGCAGCACCCCTGGCTTTTTCCAATGCCACAGGAACTCCACCTTTCAATCTTTCTGGATCAATGTCTGGATATTGCTTGCAAAGCTGTTCAAAAACCAGATCGCCATTGAAGATCGAAACATCAGCGGGAACAAGTGCGCGACCTAATGTTGTTTTTCCTGCACCATTAGGACCGGCTATAATAAAGAACCGAAGCTCCTTAGCCATAAGATATTGTTACTTAGCCAACAGGTATGACCAGTAACCAGCCCCTGACGAAACAAGGTTCTTTATAAGAGTATATTCTCCTTTGCTTGCGTCGAAATTTACGAGGTCTTCTGAACCATCTGGATTGGCGCGTATGAATTGCGTTAGATCCTTGCTGCGATCATCTTTGTAAAACATGGGAATACCTTTGCTAAAAGCATCAGTATATAATTTATCAGTGATCTTTTGTACTTCTGCTTCTGTCTCTGTCACCGTTCGCCCGCTGGAAAGTATTGTTCCGCTTTTCAGAACCGAACTGCCTTGGGCATTTAGAAGTTCCTCAATGATGCTGAAGAGTTCGGCGTCATTCTTTAACGATCCCTTAACAGCATCCAATTCCTCGACTGGAATAACCAGCCCTGAAAGAATCCCCGATTTATTTTTTAAGACTTTAACCTTCATTGAATGAATCATCTGATTTACAAATTTAAGGATTTTGAATTAGACATTTATGGCAATATTTGAGCCGGTATTGCTGTTTCCGGCTGTAATGCAAGCTTACTTCTCAACGTCATCATATCATCACTTACCTTCCTATCCAGGATCTTAGCATAGTGTTGAGTCGTTTTGAGATTTATGTGTCCGAGCATTTTTGAAACGCTTTCAATCGGTACTCCGTTGGTGAGTGTAACAGTCGTTGCAAAAGTGTGCCTGGCACAATGGAAAGTTAACTCCTAATCCCCAAAACGCCAGTGATTTCTTTTAAATACGAGTTCATTTTCTGATTGCTTAAGATGGGCAGTGCCAGATCTTCGTTAATACATTTTACGTTGCCATCGTATTTCATTATGATGTCAAGCGCAATTGGAAGCAAAGGAATTCTCGATGTTATATCTGTTTTTTGTCTTTTTGTAGAAATCCATTTTTCACCATCAATGCCAACAATAATTTCTGTGCGCTTTAGTTTTTTTATGTCGGCGTAGGCCAACCCTGTGAAACAACTGAAAATGAAAATATCCTTAACAATATCCAGCCGTTTACTGACAAACGCTTTCTTGTAGATAAGTTCTATTTCTTCTTTGGATAGGTATTCTCGGGTAATTTCCTTTTTACTCATCTTATATCCAATGAATGGATCTCGTTGAAGCCAACCATTCTTCATGCATATATGAATAATCTTTTTCAGGTTGCTGACATATTTGATAGAAGTGTTGTGACTGCAATTTCTTACAGTCTTCAACCAGAACTCAAATTCAGTTGCGAACTCGTATGAGAGTTTGTTGATCTCAATATCTGATGTCTTGTACTTCCATTGTACAAATGATTCTGTATGGGTCAACACTGTTTCATATCGTTCGAGTGTTCCAGGGGAGAAATCCTTATTGACTAAAGCAGCAACCTGTGAATTGTGATGGCGGAACACCTCCATCAGCATCTTTGACTTTTCAATCTTACCGTCGATTTTTTGTCGCAGGGCTTTAACTGTTATTGCCTCGCCATTTGCAATTAATTGACGCTGGGCTTCATACACTCTTCCCCGAAGAGTATCAAGGTGTGCGTTAAGCGCTCGTGCATCTTCTTTGGTTCCAATGGGCCTTTCCGCTTCACCATTCCACCGAACTGGATCCCATTTGCGCTGCGTTGAGATCTCTGTTCGTTCACATCCAACACTAATTCTCGTGTAGATTGGCAAGGCATTTTTCACAAAGCTCCTGGGCTTTTTGAAGTAGAACAACACACTGAATCGATTCATACGTCTTGTTAAATGCATTTATAAAATTATAAGTGCAATCACTTGCTTTCAAGATGTTCAACCTTTGAACCTGTTGAAAGTCAATTCGTTAGAAGAAATCTGGTGAGTACTTTTTTGGCTATTCAGGTACTCACCAAAGTACTCACCAATAGAACCCTATTGAATGCATAATTTGATAAGCCCTAGAAATGCAAAAAGCCTGAAATCTTTCGATTTGCAGGCTTTTGTCTTGTTTGATACTGTTATCAGCAGAGGAGGAGGGATTCGAACCCCCGGAACCCGTGAAGGTTCTCCGGTTTTCAAGACCGGTGCAATAAACCGCTCTACCACTCCTCTGTTTACCATGCCAAAAGCCGTCTTGAACCAGCTTGAGGTCGAAATTTTCATTTCGGGATTGCAAAAATAACGCTTTGAGCCGAACTGCAAAACTCCGCCTCGAAAGATGAAAAGAGGGCTTATCAGGTCTGCCAAAATCGGTATGCAAACAAGTGGAAATGGAAATCGTAAGATTGAGTACTTTATAAGATCAATTTCTTTTAACCAATGCATTTCAAAGCCTACTTCGTCAGAGTCTTTATTCTTTTTATCTGTTTTTATCTCAGGGCTCTTTCTGTTAGCCATGCACAGCATAACTCATTATCAGAAAAAATTGAAAAGTATTTACAAGGCAGACTCACGAATAGCGATATTCCGGGATTGGCGATAGCGGTTGTCCATTACGACACTGTCATTTTCACGAAAGGATATGGATTCACCGGAGATCGTCAGCCGGTCACCGCCAATACACCTTTTGCCATCGCATCATTGAGTAAAGGTTTTACAGCAACCGCTGTTCTTCAGCTTGTAGATTCTGGATTGATTGACCTGGACAAACCTGTTGGAAACTATATTCCATCGTTGAAAATAAATGATCCGAGGACAAATCATATTACAACACGACAATTGTTGAACCAAACCTCCGGACTATCTGACAAAGGTTATCCTGAATTTAAATTTAATACTCAGCCAAAAACATTTTCAGATCTATTAACAAATATTAAATCAGTGCGTGTTGTCAATAATCCTGGAGAGAAATTTCATTATCATAATCCCAACTATCAACTTCTTGCATTGCTTGTGGAATCAGTAAGTGGAAAGAAATTCCCTGACTACATGCAGCAAAATGTTTTTAATCCCCTGGGTATGAAAGACACTAAAGATTTTTCCAGCACAGGCCTGTGGAATTCCACAATACTTAATGGACATATTTTCTTTTTTGGGAGACCAATAGCGATGCAGGAGCCCGAATTATTTATCGAAGGAGCTGGAGGTATCGTCTCAACTGCCAACGATATGGCTCGATGGTTGGCAATGCAAGCCAATGGAAGTTTTCATGATACAAAACTTATAAGTGACAAGAGCCTTGCATTAATGCGAACTCCATCTGATGCAAAAAAACATTATGCGATGGGTTGGATGACAAATGGCTCTCAAAGTGTTTATCATGGTGGCACCTTTTGGACATACAGTTCGGAAGAAATTGTTTTTACAAACAATGGTTACGGTGTGGTGCTTTTGTTCAATACTGGTATCAACCCTTTTCAGGACTATCGTTCTTATCTCCAGGGCATCACCGATATTCTAAATCAGAAGGAAGTGAATTCATCAATACTGCCTTATTGGTTCTGGCCGGGCATCAGTATGTTAATACTATTATTTTTTATTGGCTTGTCAATTACCACACTCTTTGGTGTAAAGCAATGGTATGACAGTTACAGGAATCGATCTTTCTGGAAATCCTGTTCATTATTGTTTATACGGGTGTTGCCAATTTTCCTTCTGTTTTTCTTACCTCAATTGATCGAGATATTGGCTGATCGCGTTCTCAGCTGGTACCGTATATTCTTAATGGCCCCGGACGTCCTATCAGGAACAGCACTTTTGGCTTTCATAAATTTTTTGATAGTCTTGGTGCGAATACGGTATGTTGTTAAACAACCGAACTGACAAATTAGTGGACTCCGATCAAAGTCACTCTTCACTAAAATCCGTAAAGGTTTTCTTTAACTCTTTCGTCGTGGGTACACCCTGTGAAATAGCAGGCAGTTCAAGAGAAGTCAACTGATCTGTATTTAATAATCTAATTAATTCATCACGATCAAATTCAAATTCAGAGATTCTTCTCGCAGATTTGAGCGAATATTTTCTAGCGAAGAAATTTCCTTTTAGCTGTAGTTGCGTTCTAAGCTCACGATTAGTTTTTATCTTGTTCTGATACTCATTTGAAGAACGACCTATTACTTGTCCTGCTTCCAGCGAGTTTAGTGTTAGCACTGATGTTCCACCGACTACAGAAACTCCCTTCGAGCCATCTGAAGGAATTACAAGCGGCGAAATACCGGTAACGGCTCCAAGTGTAGCAGTTAATATAGTTCGGTTTTTCTTTCCCTTTCGCGCACGTTTGAAAGTCGCTTCAAGTTTTTCGTTATTCTGGTCTAGCAAGTCAATAAGATTTTTCGTCGCGGCCAGCGTGTTGAAATATTTTTGATAAAGAATTTTATCTTTTAACTCTACGTTTTCTGTTTCATTAACAGTCACTCTCACTTTACGCTGCACGCGGTTGCTACTCTTATCAAAAGCAAAAAAAGTAAAATAGACTTCTTTCTTTTTTTCCGCCTCGTCCACAAAATCATAACCCGGCGACCAAGTAAACTCCCGCTGCACTTTTGAATTTTCTTTTAAAGAGCTTTTGGGAACGTGAGGATTTGAACTGATAAAATCGACTTGGTCAATATTATCGTCACCATTGGGATCTGAAACGTAAATCTTAAAATAGATGACTTCATTTTCTTTTATGTTCCAGACAGTGTCGCTGGGCACCAGTAAAATTTCAGGAGGAAGATCAAGCTGTGTCTGCGCTACATGGATCTTTCCTATTGTTTCAGCTTTGTCGGGCTGGTCTTCCACAATAAACCCAATCGATAAAGGTGCGGTTTTTAAACTATTGAATTGTGTGCGTGAAGGTGTCCAGGTTACCTGACCCAGAGATGTAAGCACAGCACCTTCAGGCATCTCCGATTCACGCGACTTGAAAATAACGGGATCACCATCAGGATCGCGTACATAGTCCGCTGGGATTTGATACTTGGAGGGAGTATTCTGCTTTACATAAAAGGTAGGAAGATCCCCGACTATCGGAGGACGGTTCACGTGGCTCACTATAAAATTAATGGGCTGACGGGTACGCCTTCCTTCTTTCAACTCTACTTGAAAAATTACGCTTATTTCTTTTCTCTTCTCAAGACGATCTACAAGATCGAATGAAGGAGTCCATTTGAAATTACCAAGGGAGTCAAGCTGCATGCCAAGTCCCGATCCACCATCCAGTGAAAACCTGATCGGGAGACTGTTATCATTTAACGTTACCGTGAAAGCAATCTCTTTCCCTTCTTCCAGTTGGGTCCAGCCAGCCTGTGACGGAAAAACTAGTTGCTGTGCAAAAATATTGAGGGTGCAAATAGTCAACAAGAAAAGCAAAACAACTCGCATGAAGCTTGGATAAAGGTTATGGGTAAAAGTAACTCACGATTTCAGATAGATGCAATTTTTTGGATAAAAGCTATCTTTCCATAGCAATTCGGTCGTTAACCATGGCGAAAAACAAAAAGGAACCGGTCAAGTACAACTTTTTTGATGATGTGTATGCCGTTGTTAAGCTTATTCCGAAAGGAAGAGTTACAAATTATGGCGCTATCGGTCGCTACCTCGGCACCGGATTAAGCGCGCGCATGGTAGGATGGGCAATGAATGCAGCCCATGCTCATAAAAAACTTCCGGCACATCGTGTCGTTAACGCCCAGGGACTTCTTACAGGCAAGCATCATTTCGAAACACCAACGGCAATGCAGGAGCGTTTGGAGAAGGATGGTGTTGTGGTGAAGAAGGATAAGGTGCAGGATTTTGAGAAGAGGTTTTGGGATCCTGCTAAGGAGCTGTAAAATCGTAATCGGTAGTCTCTCAATTTGAAATAGTATTTCCTATTTACAGCGGACCACCGAACAATTACAGATGATCACCGATTAATTTTTTTGCTTCGTGGACACGACCCACAGTGCCCCAAACGTAAGTGCTCCATTAAGTATCAACAATTCATTCCCGATTTTATAACCAGAGAACCACTCAGCTGAATTGGAGGTGATCCAGAATGACAGCAATGGAGGAATAAGGCAGACAACCGGTACGATTACGCCTTTCAGATTTCGTTTTGTGAAAAGCCCAAATGTAAACAAGCCAAGCAAGGGACCGTAGGTATAACCGGCTACGATCAGCACAGTATTAATCAGCGATCCCTGATTAAGCTCTTTGGAAATCAGGATGATCACAAGAAATAGTGCTGAGAATCCAACATGCACGAAGTTTTTCTGTCTTCTCTTTATGTTTTCAGGCTTGTTTTTGAAATCAAGAAAATCAATGCAAAATGAAGTGGTAAGAGAGGCAAGAGCTGAGTCGGCACTTGCATACGAAGATGCAATGATGCCAAGCAAGAAGAAAATTCCAGCCAGCAGACCGAAATTATTTAATGCCAGTCGAGGATATAATTCGTCACTCACAGCAGGCAAAGGAATTCCTTCCATTGTGCTATAGATATATAATAGCGCACCCAGTGTGAGAAAAAGAAAATTGACGATAACAAGGGAGAAGGTAAGCCAGAACATATTCTTCTGTGCTTCACCAAGATTTTTACAAGTAAGGTTTTTCTGCATCAGATCCTGATCGAGTCCCGTCATGGCAATCGCGATGAATGCTCCGCCAAAGAATTGCTTTGGAAAAAATAACGTACTGTTAGGATCATCAAAAAAGAAAATTTTTGAATAATCGCTATTGGAAACAGTTCGAACCATGTCGCCAAATGAAAGGCCAAGCCTTTGAGTTATCAGGTATACACTAATAACAACAGCCGACACAAGAAATATAGTTTGAAAAGCATCTGTCCAAACAATGGTTTTGATCCCTCCCTTGAATGTGTAGATCCAGATCAGGAAAATTGTAATCGTCACCGTCACGTAAAAGGGAACGTTCCAGGCGTCAAAAAGAAAGAGTTGAAGTACTGTAGCCGAAAGGCAAAGACGTAATGAAGATCCCATCGTTCTCGAAAGCAGGAAAAAGAAGGCGCCGGTTTTGTAAGACCATGAGTCAAAGCGCTGTTCGAGGTATGTATAGATAGAAACAAGATTGAGCCGGTAATATAATGGCATCAGCACAGTCATAATTACCGCATACCCTATAATGTAGCCAAGGACAACCTGAAAATAAGAGAAGCCTACTTTGCCCACACTTCCAGGTAATGAAACGAAGGTTATACCCGAAAGCGAAGATCCAATCATTCCAAAGGCTACCAGGTACCATGGAGACTGTCGGTTAGCAGTAAAAAAAGTGTCAGTCGTGGCCCCTTTGGAGGTAATAACAGATATAAGAATAAGCGCCGCGAAGTAAATCAGGATGATGGTAAGGACCAGGTATGGACTCATGATATTATTTGAAGGGGCAAACTTGTTAATTTTTTTTACTTTTGGAACCAGTATCGCAAACTAATTGTGCATCACACGATGGGAAAAGTTGTGAAACCTGCTTATCACGAAGAGAAGGCGGTAGAGATAATGGAGGAGGAGATCGATGTTAAAGACCTTGTGGTGTTTAATGATGATGTAAATACGTTTGAGCACGTCATCACTACGCTGATCAGAGTATGCAAGCACACACCTGAGCAAGCCGAGCAGTGTACGATGCTTATTCATTATAAAGGTAAGTGTGCTGTGAAGACGGGCTTGTTTGAAGAGCTTAAGCCTATGCGTGATGGGATCTGTGAAGCTGGAATTGATGCAAAGATCCTTTGATCAGGATTTTTTAAACCTTACATATTAAACATTTTGGAATATCCTTCGAAACTTATTGAAGATGCTGTCAATGAAATATCCAGGCTCCCGGGCATTGGAAAGAAGACTGCTTTGCGGCTGGTGCTTCACCTTGTAAAAGAAAATGAAAATAAAACTCTTGCACTTACGGAGTCATTAAACAAACTTCGGGCAAACATTAAATTTTGCAAGACATGCCATTCTATTTCTGACAATGACGAATGCTCCATTTGCAGCAGTCATCGCCGCGATAGAAGCATTCTGTGCATTGTGGAGGAAAGTCGTGATGTGATGGCAATTGAGAACACTGCTCAATTCCGGGGAGTATATCATGTCCTTGGCGGGATCATTTCACCAATGCAAGGTATAGGTCCATCTGAGTTAACAATTGATTCATTATTGAGTCGTATAACCCGCCCGGGCGGAGAGATAAAGGAAATTATTCTTGCGATCAGTCCAACATTGGAGGGTGATACCACTGCTTTTTATCTGCATCGGAAATTGAAAGAATATCCTTTGAAAATTACTTCCATTGCGCGAGGCATTCCTATGGGTGGTGATCTTGAGTATGCAGATGAGATTACATTGGGCAGAAGTATTAATGCCAGGATACTTTTTAATTAAGTTAGATCGTTTTAAAGACTTGTATCTTTTCTTTCGGTAGGGGCCACTTCGGGGATCTTTGTTTCTGATTTTTGAGGAGCATGAAAATTGAAGTAATGAGAAAGTACTGCGCAGTGTTTATAATGTCCATGGCTGTCTTCGTTTACGGATGCAGGAGTTCCGATCCGACACCGGCCGATTCAAAATATTTTGTTATCAGCGCCAACGATGAATTTGATGGATCTGTATCTACGTATTCTGCGGGAAAAATTATTGACGGAGCTTATAAAGTAGATCAAAGTAAGTTCGGGGACCGGATTTCCGATGCTGTTATCTCGGGGGATAAAATGTATGCTGTACATGCCGAGTCACCTTTAGTAGATGTTATTGATCTTGCAAGTATGAAGTTAATTAAATCGATTTCGTTTGCAAGGGCTCCTTCCGGAAATGAATACAAGCAGATCGAATTCAGTAACAATAAAATTATCATTGCCGACCGGGCATTAATCTATACACAATATGGCCTGGAAGATGAGTCTTTTTTAAAGATCGTTGATCCCATCACCAATAATGTTGACAGCATTCCAATTACTCTTAACAATCCAATTTTAGCCCTGGCACAGGTAAACAATAAGATTTTCGTCTCCCGTCGTATCGCCAATCAGGTAGAATCAATTTTAGTGCTTGATGCTACCAACTATTCTATAATTAAGGATATAAATCTTGCGCAGGGATTCTGTTCAAATTTCCTGATCGACAAAAACAATAACCTGCTGGCATTTTTTTCAAGTGGGAAAATGATGCTCATCAATACAAATGATTTCTCAATTATGAAAACCAGTGTAACGGGTGGTGCTTTGATAAATGTTCTCAACGGAGGAGAGTCTATCACCAATAGTAATGGGTTCTGCCTGGACAGGGAGGCCAATGTTCTTTACTATATGCGACTGGCTGCTCAGCCTGCATCAGCACCCTATATATTTAGTTCATATGACCTGAACACTGATGTGATAACAATGTTGAATACTAATTTTACCAGTGCTTCTGCGCTTTCTT